>CBIMJO010001555.1:0-2800 GCA_966244135.1 uncultured Actinocrispum sp.
ATCCACCCGGTGCCACGACCTGTCCGGTGTGTCACGCTCAGACATGTAACGCCTCCCTGGCTCGCCGACACTGCGGTGACGGCATGCTCAGTGCCACCAACCCACCCAGGCGTTACACGAGGAGCTTGGACATGACCGACGAGGCGTTGACCACCACCCGGCGTTTCCTGCACGGCGCCGCCGAACTGCTGCTCGCCGGACCACAATGGCGCACCAGCAAGAGAATCGCGCTGGCCGTGGCCGACGGCGGTTTCGCCACGATCACCCTGCCCTCGTTGCGTGTCGAAGGTGACGAACTTCTTACGTCCTCGGCACGCGTGAGCCTCAACGGCCGCACCTACGCCGAGGTCGCCGCGGAAGCAGGGATCGAGGCCATCGCACCCTCGGACATCTACCACGACGGCTCGGGCGTGCAGCCGGACGAAGTGATCACAATGGACACGATGGCGCTTGGCGTGTTGTTGTCGACGTTCACCGAGGCCGACCGCGCCTTGCGGGACTTCGCACCGGATCTCACGCCGGTGTTGTGGCCGGAGCACTTCGACGTCGCCATCAGCATGGACCAGGTGAACTATGGTGTGTCCCCTGGCGATGGCTACCTCGCCGAGCCGTACGCCTACGTGGGTCCGTTCGAACCCCGGCAGGGTGAGTTCTTCAACGCCCCCTTCGGCGCGGCCCGTCCCGTCAGCGACCTCGGCGGCGCGGCGGCGATCGCGGAGTTCTTCCGGACCGGGCGGAGTCTGCTGTCGTGAGCCGTAAGCATCCGGTAAGAGCCTTTTGGGCTGTTTGCGCGGTCTAATGAGGGCATGAGTCGTCGCCGGAAGATCATTTGGGCAGTCGTGGCCGTCGCACTGGTCGGCGGTGGATTCGGTCTCTGGGCGTTCCAGCCGTGGCGGCTGTTCACCAGCAGCACCATCGACGAACCGGTGCCGGTCGCCGCAGTGTCCACTTCGGCCACTACTACAGCTTCAGCGACCACCCCTGCTCCAGCCGAGCCCAAGCAGCTGGCCACGGGCGCGTTCGTCACCCAGGAGCACAAGACCACCGGCCAGGCCGCCGTCCTCGAACTCCCCGACGGCTCACGCGTCCTGCGGCTGACCAACCTGGCCAGTTCCGACGGCCCCGACCTCCACGTCTGGCTCACCGACACCCCCGCGGGCGCCGGCTGGAGCACGTACGACGACGGCCGCTACATCGAACTCGGCTCCCTCAAAGCCACCCACGGCAACCAGAACTACGTGATCCCGGCCGGTGCGGCGCTCAACGGTCTGCACAGCGTCGTCATCTGGTGCGACCGCTTCAACGTCGCCTTCGGCTCCGCTCCGCTGGACCTCTGATCGCGACGCCGTAACCCGCCGGCATCGCGATCTCGGCCTTACTGGTTCCCTTGCGCGACAACAGGCCGCGCCCATCCCGATTCATGACCAGCCCACCAGCTTGCGTGCTTAGATTAAGACTCGGCTGGCAGTGCGGATCCACGCCGCCAACGATCACCGGGCCCGCCCGCCGCGGCCCGGCTCCGGGCTCGCCGACAGCAGCGACGACTTGCCAGACCCGTTGCAGCCCATCATCGCCAGCACCTTTCCGGGCTACAGGTCCAGGTCGACACCCCGGTCGCCGGAGCAGGAACCGGTGCGAGCCTGGGCTTTTCCCGCAACGCATCGGCACGACAACGGGCGTCGCGCACGGACATCGCCAGCGGTCCCAGCCCGCGATCCGTCCCAAGTGGACGATCGGGGGCACGACCGGCTCGATCGGCGAACGGGACCACCCGTTCCAGCTGACACTCGGCCAGGATCGAGCAGCTCCGCGAAGGGGGCAGATGGCCATGTCCGACAAGGAAAGGGCGGCTTCATCGCGAAGGCGATCGGCCCCAAGCGGCGGTGGCGGGCCTACAAGGCGCGCATCCGACAGCTTCCCGCCAACTACCGCATGGCGGTCGACGCGATCGAGCGGTACCTGAACCACTGCGGCGGCGTGCTGGACGTCAAAAGCGCGGAGTCGCCGGTCGAGGACATCGCCGACCTGTTCGAACGGGCCGCGGCGGACGGCACGCCGATCCGCGAGGTCGTCGGGGACGACCCGGTCGAGTTCGTCGAGGCGTTGGTCGCGAACTACGAGAAGGGCGGGTACATCGCGCGGGAACGCCAGCGGCTGGTCAATGCCATCGAACTCGCCGAGCGAGAAGGCACCGGACCGGCCAAGGGGACGGCCTGAAGCCCGAACAGCCCGGAAAAGACCAGGTCAGCCACTATCTGCGCCATTTTGAGCCAGAGTGATGCCATTCAGGCTTGCCTTGCTGCCATCCCCATGCCATAGTGATGCCATGGACCTGACCTCGTATGTGGGCAACCTCGGCCGCGAGTTCGCCACCCTGGCCGGGACCGATGGCGAGGAGTCGCGGCAGTTGGTCGAGCGGCTCGCCGGGTCGCTGGAATCGGCGATCCGGATGGCGATGCTGGACGTGCTGTCGGCCGCCGCGGACGAGATCACTCAGGACCTGGCGCCGGGATCGGTGGAGCTGCGGCTGCGCGGACGCGATCCGGACTTCATCGTGACCGCTCCCCCGGCCGGACCCGCTCCGGCCATCGAGGCCACCCCATCGTCCACTGTGGACAACGAGCCGCTGGCCGGCGAGGACGGGCCGGCAGCGCGGATCAACGTCCGTATGCCCGAACAGCTCAAGGCCGCGGTTGACGAGGCCGCCGCCGGGGAGGGCCGCTCGGTCAACACCTGGCTGGTCCGCGCGGCCGCGGCAGCCCTGCGCACCTCCGGCACACGCGCCGAGACGCGCACCACC
>CBIMJO010001556.1:0-2798 GCA_966244135.1 uncultured Actinocrispum sp.
GAGCGCGGCATCAAAGCGGGCGGCTACCCCGGCGCGGCCGTGGTGGTTGGTCGCCGCGGCGCGGCGGTCTGGGAAAAGGGATTCGGCAGACTCAGCTGGGAGAAGTCGAGCTCGAACGTCAGCGCCGATCGCACCATCTACGATCTCGCGAGTAGCGCGATGGAGCCGGGCGCAGGCCCGGACGAAGTCTTCTCTCGCGCCGAACGGGTGCTCGGTCGCAATGGCATCGCAGAAGTCCTGGCGCTGCTCGGTTACTACAGCTCGGTCGCGATGGCGGTGAAGCTGCACCGCGTCCCGGTTCCCGCCTAGAGGCTGGTACCGCTCTAGTCGGTTGCGCTGATCCCCGCGTCCTTGATCACGTTGTTGAACGGGGCCCTGGTCCGGTCGAGCAGGTCCGTGGTGATCCGCTGGAACTCCGCGCGGGTGAGCGTCTCGTCCAGGAACATCGGGTTCTTGTCCGAGTCGACGGTGATGTAGGGCAGGTTGATCGTCGCGCTGTTGGAGCTGGACAGCTCGATCTTGGCCTTCTCCGCGGCCTCACGAATGCGCTGCAGCGCCATCTTGTCCTTGTTCAGGTCGATGCCGCTGGACTGCTTGAACTTGTCCACCAGCCAGTCGACGATCCGCTGGTCCCAGTCGTCACCACCGAGGTGGTTGTCGCCACTGGTCGCGCGGACCTCGACGACGCCGTCGCCGATCTCCAGCAGGGATACGTCGAACGTGCCGCCACCGAGGTCGAAGACCAGGATGGTCTGCTCCTTCTCGCCCTTGTCCAGGCCGTAGGCCAGGGCGGCGGCGGTCGGCTCGTTGACGATCCGCAGCACGTTCAGGCCGGCGATCTGGCCGGCCTCCTTGGTGGCCTGACGCTGGGCGTCCTCGAAGTAGGCGGGCACGGTGATGACCGCGTCGGTGATCTGCTCGCCCAGGTAGGACTCGGCGTCCCGCTTGAGCTTCTGCAGCACCCGCGCGGAGATCTCCTGCGCGGTGTACGTCTTGCCGTCGATCTGCTCGGTCTTCCAGTCGCTGCCGACGTGCCGCTTGACCGACCGGATGGTGCGGTCCACGTTGGTGACGGCCTGGTTCTTCGCCGGCTGGCCGACCAGCACCTCGCCGTTCTTGGCGAAGGCGACGATGGACGGGGTCGTCCGCGAACCCTCGGAGTTGGCGATGACCGTCGGCTCACCGCCTTCGAGAACGGCGACGACAGAGTTGGTCGTCCCCAGGTCGATGCCGACCGCTCGCGCCATTTCAGTCCTCCCGGTAGTTCTACCTATCTTGAGCCTGCGACGCTCAAGTCTGCTCGGCGGAGAGTCTAACCGGCCGGACCAGACTTGAGCGGATCCCGCTCAACCTTTCTGCTAGGCCAACGGGCGGGGTCGCGGGTTTGTTCCCGGGAGGGAGCGGTTCAGCGGTAGTCGACGGTGATGTCGGCGCTGCTCGCGTGCAGGTCGAGCAGGTTCGTGCCGGCCGGGTCGTTGAGGATGTTGACCGAGTCCTCGCCGCTGTCGGTCACCGCCGTGACCCGGTAGTTCTCCCCGCGCGGCACCTGCACCTTGATGTTGCCGCTGCTGGCGGTGGCCTTCACGTTCTTCACCGCGGACATCGTCAGGGCGACGTCACCGGACGAGCTGTCCACCGAGGTCCTGCCGCCCAGGTTGGTCCCGGTCACCTTGCCGGAGTGGGCCTGGATGGTGGCGTCGCCCTTGACGTCGGTCAGCCGCACGTCACCGGAGCTGACCTCCACGACGGCGGACTGGGCCAGGCCGCTGAGCTCGGCATTGCCCGACCCGGTGTTGACGGTGACCGGGCCGGTGGCGTCACGAACCGTCACGTCACCGGACCCGGCCCGCACCCCCACCTCGGACATCCCCAGGATCTCGATGCTGCCCGAGCCGGCCTCGCCGATGACCTTGGCGGCCGCGGGCAGCGTCAGCTCGTAGTCGATCGAGCAGTTGCGTTCGCCACAGTCGGCGAGCACCAGCGTGTTGCCCTCGAACCGGGTCGACGCGCCGGGCTTGTCCCCCTGGTAGTAGACCTTCCGGTGGATGTTCGCCTTGCTGCCGGTGTGGATGCGCACATCACCGGAGCCGCTCTCGATCCGCACCGTGGACACGGGCTGGCCGACCGGCACGTCCTCATCGAACGTCGAGGACGCCACCCGGAATCCGTTGCACCCCGCGAGCAACAGCGTCCCGGCCGCGCAGATCCCCAGTACGGCAACTCGACGACGAGACATCCCCAACTCCCCGGTGACTCAAGCTTTGCTTCGACGGTGATGAACGTACGAGGCGCGGCGCCCCCGGGGCATCCGGGACCACCCGGAGCCCGACCCGGGGAGCCGACCCTGAGCCCCCTCCCGGCAAGAAAGCTACGCGAGCGCGCCCGGGAACGCGGTGGTCCAGGCCACCCAATGGGCCGGGGTGCTGCCCCTACCCCCGTTCGGACCAGCCCCAGTCTTTGTGTACACCGCGCCGGACCGCTGGTTACCGTGCCCATGTGACGCGCTATGACCGAAGGGCCCTGGCGGTGGCCTATGTGGAGGCTCAGCCGGAGTACCGGCACCCGCAGCGGGTGCGGCGTCAGCAGGTGCTGATGGGCCTGCAGGAGCTGTTCGGCTGCACGGTGGACGAGACCCAGCTGTCGACCGTCCACTGGGGACTGTTCAGCAGCACGGTCCGGTCGTACTTCGGCATCACGCATCCGGGCCAGGCCGAGGCGGACGAGCCCGCGAGGGTGCCCCTGGACACCATCGCGGACCTCAACAAGCAGTCCCGCGCGGCGCACATCGACGTCCTGGA
>CBIMJO010001557.1:0-2794 GCA_966244135.1 uncultured Actinocrispum sp.
TGTCCGAGCGCACGGCTTCGCGGGTCGCGTCGACCAGCTCGGGCCGGCCGTTGGTGATCCGGCCTTCGCCCTCGGCGTCGCGCCCCCACCACACGTCACTGGTCACGTGAGCCCCTCCCCTGGTTCGGCCGCGGGCTCGACGGTGGTCCGGACCTCTCGGAGCACCGGCAGTTCACCGGGCTTCAGCGGCACATCGCGGCAGGCTTCGGGCGTGCCGTCCAGGCTGATCGCCACGCTCGCCACATCAGCCAGATCCCCGAGCGCCTTTTGCGCGGCCCGGACGAGGGCGGAGGGCCGCAGCGCCTCGCCGAACGGCCATCCGGTCTGGTCTTCACCGCCGGTCAACGGGTCGAGATAGCGCCTCAGGGCGGTCGAGACCACAGTGGACACTCGACTTCGATCCGCGGGGGAACCGGACAAGTCGACCGTGAGGGACACCGGCCGGTACTTCGGCGGGCGCACGAACACTTCGGCCGTCAGCAGCCTGGCCTTGTCGAGCCGCTTCACGACAGCGCACAGCATCCCCGGATCGGGGTGTGGCGCGGGGACGGTGTCCGGCGGCACTGATGGGACAATATGGACGGTGACCGCACCGGGGACCGCTGAGCACGGGAAGCCTGGGTGCTCGCCCAGCGCGGCGAAGGCGCGGGCCACATCGACGCCTGGTGTGGTGATCGCTAGGGTCTCGTAGTCCTCCGCCGTGACCGCCCGCGTCACCTCGCCCAGTGCCCCTGCGGCGCGGTCCCGCGCCTCCGCCACGGTCTCCGGGTCTGCGCCACCCTCGGCCTGGACCAGGTTGGCCGCGGCCACAGGCAGATCCGCGCACACCCAGTTCGCTGTGACGCCGCCGTTTCCAGACCGGCCGCCGCCGATGACGTATTCGACGTCGGCATCCCTGGTGCGCTGTGGAATCCGTCCGGTGAGCCCGTCGCCGAACACCAGGGCGCCTTCGGCACGGTCGAGGCGGAAGATCCGGTCGGCTGAGGCACCGAACGTGAAATCCTGGACCTGCTTCCAGGTGTGCCCGTCCAGCTTCACCGTGGCTTCGAGGAGCCTGTTTTCGGCTTCCGGGAGCACGATGTGCTGGCTGGGCAGCTTCAGCCAGGTGTTCATCTGGTCGGCGAGGTCTTCGGGGGAGACCGTCCGCGTCTCCCGGTTGTGCGCGGCCGACACGTTCACCGCGACCTGCAACAGCCTCGGCGGCGCCGAGAAAGTCGCTGCCTCGGTCGACACTCTCAGCCCTCTGTCCTCAGTGGACCAGCCCTGCGGTGGCTTCAGCCGGACGATCCCGGACCGCCGGAACCCGCCCGTGCCGTCTTCGACCTCCGCGAACTGTCCGGTGTTCGCACCGTCCGGCCGGAAGAACGACCACGTCAGCTTCGCTGGCGGCTGGACGTTCCCGGTTGCTCGCGGCGACCATTGCGCGGGCAAAGTTGTGTCCACTTCGAACAGCAGTGACAGCCAGCCGTCGGTTGATGTCGCTCCGATGAGCGGCAGCGTGAACCGTACGTCGGCAGGGTGCCCGTCTGTGCCGAAGAGCGGCACACCGAGGCGGGCACGCAGGTCGGCCGTCCGGTCGCGGTCGGTCCAGACAGAGACCTCGCCGTCGAGCGGGAACACCGTTACGTCCTGGTCCACGGTGAACGTGGTGAGCCGCATCGGATCGCGCGAGAACACCGTCCCCTTTGGAACGTTGCTGAGGTCGCTGGTCAGCTGGAGCACGGTCGCCGCGGTTTGGGCCGGGCGCGGCGGCTCCAGGCCGAGCAGGCTCAGGATCGCCACGACGAGTGCGTCCGGCACCTGGTCGAGCCAGTAGAGCCGCTGCTCCAACAGGTATGCGAACAGCTCCAGGAGCGTGACGCCCGGGTCGGAGGGTGCGTGCAGGGTCCAGATGCCGCCCGACTCGGCCGGGATCCGGCGGCGGATCGCCGCCATCATGTCGGCCCAGGTCAGGTCGTCCAGCTTGGGCGAAGGCAGGGTCATGGCGTACTCCCGGTCAGGCCGACGTAGAACGGGAACACGAGGTTCGCCTTCGTGTTGCTGCGCCGGACCCGGTACACAATGGACACCGTCACGTGGGTCTCGTCCTGCGGATCGGCTTCGGCGCGGACCTCATCGAGCTCGACTCGTGGCTCGTAGGTCCGTACCGCGTCGGCGATCGAGTTCTCCAGGTCGCGCAGGCTCTGCACGCTGCCCGGCGCGAACACGGACTCCTGCGCCTTGGTCCCGAAGTCAGGCCGCATGACCCGCTCGCCCGTTCCGGTCAACAGCAGGGCTTTGAGGCAGTGCTCGATGCTCTGCTCGCCGACCGCGTAGCCGAGGCGACCGGCTTCGTCGGGCAGGATCGGGAACCGCCAGCCGGTGCCGAGGAACTCGTCGCTCATGCTGTCCTCGCCTTCTTGGCCAGCACGGAGGGGGTGAGCGGTGGCGTGGGCGGCGCACCCTGCGAGGCGTGCGTGTGCGAGTTGAACGCCTGCAGCAACGCATTGCCCAGGACCAACGGCTCGCTTGCTCCCGTGCCGATGTCCACTGAGGACGCGTCGATGGTCACCTTGGGCGCCTTCAGCGTGATGTCTCCCTTGGCGGTGACCGTGATGCTCGCGCCCTCTGCCGCGGTGATCCGGATTTCCTTGCCCTGGTCGTCCATCTCCACGATGTGCCCGGCCGCCGACTTGATCCGGACCGCGGCCTTGTCCTGGGTGTCGTCGAGCAGGACCTCGTGGCCGTGCTTGGTGCGGATGATCTTCTGGTCCTGACCGTCCTTCCGGGCGGCCGGTGGTTTGTCGACGCCGTT
>CBIMJO010001558.1:0-2791 GCA_966244135.1 uncultured Actinocrispum sp.
CGACCACGTTGACGAAGAAGATGAACGCGAAGAACTCGAAGAACCAGTTGAAGCCGGACGGCAGGCCAAAGCGCAGCATCTTCCGGAGCTCGGAGATGTACAGCCTTGGAAAGATGCGCCCGGTGGATCTCCGGCTGTCGACCAGGAAGAAGATGAAGAAGCCGATGAACGCTATGACCGGGAATCCGATCGCGGCGACGAGTACCGCGTAGGTCCACCACGGCCCGGTCCGGTCGGGTCCGGCGGCCCAGTGGACGATGAGCCGCGGACTGCCGGTGGCGCCCACGCCGACGATCGCCGCTTCGGCGGCGATGACGATCGCGAGCGGCACCCAGATCGCCGCAGTCAGCGCAGCCCGGCGGGCGGTGGCGTGTTCGACGATGCGACCGATCATGATTCGTATTCCTCTCGGACGAGGGCCAGCAGGGTGCCGATCGGGATTCCCGCGCTCTTCGCCTCCGCGGCAGCGCGCGCGACTGCGTCGCGAACCTGGCCGGCGGTCGGCGTGCCGACGACGACGGCGCCGCGACCTCGGCGTAGTTCGATCTGTCCTTCGTCGCGAAGTCCCTGATAGGCGCGCAGCACTGTGTGGACGTTCACCCCGAGCGACTCGGCGAGTTCCTTCGCCGCCGGCAGTCGCGCTCCGGTCGCGATCGTCCCGGTCGCGATCTGGGTGGTGATCGACGCTTCGATCTGGGCGAACACGGGAGTCGTCGCCGTCGGGTCGATGAGCACGAACATGCACTTATTCTAGTTCAGATAGAACAACTCTGCTATAAAGACGCGTGGTTGTTGTTGTCGTCCTGCTCGGGAGTGGGTGCTGTGATGGGGTTGTCATGGTGAGCGGCGGTCTCGCCTGGGTGACGGGTTCCGGTGTCGTGCAGGGTCTGATCATGGGCGCCACGTTGGCGTTTCTGACGACTGTCCTGATTTTGAACGTCGTGGCGAACGCCGAGACCAGGACAGTCCACGGCTGGAGCGCCATCCGAAAGGTCGGCCAGCCCGGAAACGGAGTGCTGGTGCGTGCCGCACTGCAGAAGGCCCTACCGGTCGTCAACGTGTTCGAAGAGGCTGCCTACTGGACGACGAGCAAGGATGGTGCGGGAAACCGTCTCACAGGCGAGCACGCCTATCGTCTGCATTTCCCGGCCGGCCAGCTTCCCCCGGCCGACGCCTTCTGGTCACTCACCGCGACGGACGCCATCGGCTACATGGTCAACAGCCCGACCGGACGGTCGAGCGTGAACGACCACTCTGGTCTCGTGAAGAATGCCGACGGCTCGGTCGACATTCTGCTGCAGTCGCATCAGCCGTCCGACACGGCACAGAACTGGCTGGCGACGCCGCCAGGTCGCTTCAAGCTCATGCTCCGCGCCTACTTGCCCGCAGCCGCCATCCTCGAGGGCAACTACGACGTTCCGCCACTGGTAGAGGTGCAGCCATGAATCGCCTCATCCTCAAACACGGAACTCCGGTCACGATCGTCATCCTGGCGATCTTCGCGTGGGTCATCTACGCACGGATCGCCGGCGGGGGCGTACACGCGGTCATCCTGCTCGCCGCGACGGCTCTGTCCGCCTGGGTGCTCGGCGTCTTCGTCTTCATCTACTTCTGGCCGTGGATCACCGTCAACGGCTTCCGCCGCGCGTTCGTCAAACACGGATTGGGCGGCGGCCCGATCCCGGTGAACACGCTGTACGCCGTGCCGCACAGCTCCTCGGACTCCGCATCGACCAGCAGCGTGATGGCGACCGGCACCGATGACGTCCTTTACCTCGGCGGCTGGCTGGACGTGAAGGCCGGACCGCGGCTGTTGCAGGTGCCCGAAATGAATGACCGTTACTACAGTGTGCAGTTCACCGACCCGGCCAACGGCGCCAACTTCGCCTACGTCGGCAAACGGACTACCGGCACAGCTGCCCGTAACTTCCTCCTCTGCGAACCCAAGTGGAGCGGCGATACACCGGACGGCATGACTCGCATCGACGTGCCGCATCGCGCGGCCCTGCTCATCGGCCGGGTATTCATCGCCGACGAGGAAGACCGACGCGCGGCATACACACTCGCGAAGCAGATACAGCTCACACCATTGAAACCCGAGCCTGGACGGTAGCGCGGACCGGTCGGCGCGACGAGCCGCTCCACACCTGGAGGACATGCGGGAAACGAGCGCCTCCGGCACGCCGCTGCAACGCTCAGCGGGCACGCGAGACATCCGCAGGCAGATCCGCACGCCACGGGGTCGATCAACATGGCTGGCTGTAGCTGACTGCTTTGACCGTGCCGACATCGATAACCAGCGCGACCATGCACCCAGTGCGAGTCCATCCGACGCCCGCACGCCCCACAACGCACCAACCCGGACAGCTGGTAGTTCCGCACTACTCCTCACTCGCCGGCCGAGCCGCCCGCATCGACTGCACCGCGAGAAAGTCCTCCTCACTCACCAACGCAGCATGAGCGACCTTCTTCGAAAACACCCAATCCCGCGGCGCATTCCACCGATACACCGGACGCCGTCGACAAAGGTCCTTTGTGGACCCTGCTGACGGTTCAGGACCTGCTCGATGAATGGATCACGACGGTCTGGCAGAACCGGCCTCACGATGGTTTGTGTGACCCGCGAGCGCCGCACCTCCGACTCGGACGCACTGGCCCCTTGCGCCGGCAGCCGTCGAGCATCCGGGGGAAGAAGCACCGCTGGGAGATCCACTGCACCCCTATGACGTCGACGCCATCGGGTTCCGGCCGCACCGCGACATCGGGCTGGGACTCGAGCTTGCCGATCAGA
>CBIMJO010001559.1:0-2787 GCA_966244135.1 uncultured Actinocrispum sp.
ACCACGGCACGCCGTTGCAGCGGCTGCACTCGGCCGAGTGGGGATCGAGTGTGGCGGCCGACGCCCAGACGCAGGGGCACATCCTGCCGTCGCTGACCTTCGCGGCGATGTTCGAGCAGAAGCTCCCCGAACTGGTGGCACCTGACGCACCGTGAGGTGAACCATCACGGAGCGGGGCCCGGACCGCCGTGCCGGGCTCCGCTCATCCATGTCCCGCATGGGTCCGGCCTGTGTATGGCCGCGCGGCACTAATGTGTCGATCTGTGACTCAACCCGACCGCCCGCACCGGAGTCATGCAGGTGCCTGGGGTGGACAGAAGGGGTTGAAGTCAGTGCGTTCTCGGGGATGGGCCATCGCCGTCGTCCTTGCGCTCGGCGCGGTCGTTCCGGCCGCGACGTCGGCTGCCGGTGCACCGACCACTGCGCCGTTACGGGTGTTTCCAGTGGACCCGTCGGACAAATCGATCAAACTGGGCCTGCTGCCTTATCACGCGCTCGCGCCCGAGCTGAACTCGTTGCAGCAGAACAACAGGATCAAGGTCAAGGTGATCGGCCAGTCGCTGCAGCACCGGGACATCTACCAAGTCACCGTCACAGCGCCGGAAACCGCCGCCGAGGAACGCAAACAGGACATCTGGCGGGCCGAGATCGAGAACAACCCGATGGCCGCCGCCAAGGACGAGGCCCTGCAGGCCGGGTACAAGGCGCCGGTCTGGGTCAACAGCAACATCCACGGCGACGAGTGGGAAGGCACCGACGCGGCCATGCGGACGATCCGCCGGCTGGCCGCCGCGACCGACCCGCACACGCTGGAGTTGTTGGCGCGCACCAGGATCGTGTTCAACCTGACCGCGAACCCGGACGGCCGCGTGGCCGGCACCCGGGAGAACGCGGCGGGCTACGACCTCAACCGCGACTACCTGACGTCCTCACAGCCGGAGAACCGGGCTGCCCGCGACTCGGACATCCACACCCAGCCGGTGTACGCGCTGGACCTGCACGGCTACATCGAGGGAACGCTGATCGAGCCCAGCAATCCCCCGCACGGCCAGAACTACGAGTACGACCTGACCATCAAACCCATGTACGACAACGCGATCGCTATCGAGAAGGCGGTCACGGCGCTGGGCCACCCGGAGGCGCAGAACACGCAGATCCCGTTCCGTGACTATCCCGACAGCTGGGACGACTGGAGCCCGAACCTCACCACGGCGTATGCCCCGCTGCACGGCGCGGCGGCGATCACGGTCGAACTCCCGGCACCCGTGGACGACCAGTACTACAACACCGTGCCAGAGGAGGAACTCCGGCATCGGTCCGAGGTCAATGTGGACGTCGCCGACACGACCATCCAGACCACAATGGACTATGTGCTGGCGGTGAGCCCCAGCGGACCGTTCCGGACGGTTTCGTGCCCGGGTTCGGCCCGGAAGACCGCTCCAGCACGGAGTTCCCGCAGGCGTACGTGATCGCCGGGAAGTCCGACCCGGCCACCGCCCGTCTGGTCAATCACCTGATCGCGCACGACATCCGGGTGACCCAGGCCAACGGGTCCTATGTGGTCGACATGCACCAGCCCAAACGCGGCCTGGCGAACACCATGCTCGAAGCCGGCGCGGACCTCACCGGACGGACCGACGGCCTGACCGACACGGCCGCGTGGAGCCTCAGTTACCTTTGGGGCGCCGACGTTTCCGTGCTCAAGGACGGCCCCGTCCCCGCCGGGCGCCCGGTGACGTCGGTCAAGCCGGCCGGCGGCATCGACGGCTACGGCACGGATCTCGCCCTCACCCTCCGGGACGGCAACGACATCGAGGCCGTGAACTCGTTGCTGGCCAAGGGTGTTCCGCTGCGACGCCAAGACGACGGCGCGATCATCGTGCCAAGGCAGGCCGCGCAGGAGATCGCGGCCAGGTACGCGGTCCGCCTCACAGCCGCACACGGCCAGGGCACACCGTTGCGCCGCCCGACTGTTGCCGCGGACCTGCCCGCCGATCAGATCTCCCTGTTGCGCGATCTGGGTTTCACCGTGCAGCCGGTGACCACGGCGGACCTGAAGGCCGGGTTCGATCTGTCCACTGTGGACCTGTTCGTGGTCGGCAACAGCCTGCGCTACGACCTGCTCGACCCGGCGATCCAGGCCAAGGTCAAGGCGTTCAAGGGCGGCCTCATCCTCACAGGGTACGCCGGGACCCAGTTCAACGAGGCCGCAAGCGTGCTGCCGGTCACCTCCGACGGCGCCAGGACGGCCGCCAGCGGGATCATCAGTGTCACCAACACCCCGGCGCGGCTGGGTGGGCAAGCCCCGCAGTACACCTTCGTATCCGGGCCCTACCGGTTCACCGACCTGGGCCCGGACGTTCAGGTCGAACAGCGGTACGGGGCCGGAAACCCGCTGGTCGCCGGGTTCTGGCCGGCCCGCAAGGACGGCCACGGCCTGGTGGGAGACTTCGCGAACCAGCCGTCGATCGTCTCGGCGACCAGCGCCAACGGCAACCGCGTGGTGATGTTCGGGACGAACCCGTTGTTCCGCGCCCAGTCCAAGGCGTTGTTCGCTCAGGCGGCCAACGCGATCTACTGGTCGGCGTCCCGCGACTGACGGGGGTTCCAGGTCCCGCGCTGGAGGTCGACACCGGTGTGGGGCGGGGCGCCTTCGGCGTCCTCGTCCCGCATCATCGACATCGAGTCGCGGTGGTCCAGCTCCATCCGTTTGGTGCCGTAGAACATGGCCGTGATCTCGTTGACGTAGGTCGCGACCTCGGTGGGGGTGAAGCGCAGGTCGGCGGC
>CBIMJO010001560.1:0-2786 GCA_966244135.1 uncultured Actinocrispum sp.
GAGCTGGAAGAAGTGATCATGACCCACCCGGACGTCAGCCTGGTCGCGGTGATCGGCGTCCCGCATGCCAGCCACGGCGAGGAAGTCAAGGCTTTTGTAATCCGCAAGTCAGGCTCGACCGTCACCGAAGACGACTTGGTGGCGTGGTGTCGCCGGACCATGGCGGGTTACAAGTACCCCCGGATCGTGGAGTTCCGCGAGTCGCTGCCGATGACCGCCACCGGTAAGGTCCTCAAGCGTGAGCTGCGCTGACCGTCCGAAAGCAACCCTGGCGCGCACCACACGTCTTGTCTGGCAAGGGGTCCGCGAGAAACCAGGTAAGGGGATATCCAGATGCGTGCTGTGACCGTGGGACTGTTCATCGCCGGGGCCGCGCTGATGACGGCGTGTTCCAGCCAGAACGGCGCTGCCCCGGCGACGACCACCACCACAACCGTGACAAGCACCGCCACCGGCTCACCGTCCACTTCGGCGTCCGCGCAGCCCGTGCAGAAACCGGCATCGCAGAAACCCGCCTCGCAGAAGCCCACCGACTCGATCGGCAAGGACGTGAACTGCAGCGCCAACGGCGCCGGCAAGGTCGGCCCGGCCGGCGGCAAGCAGGTCGACCTGATCGCCGTGGCGACCAAGACCGGCACCGTCGGCTGCACCGAGGCGTTCAACATCATCTCGGACTACTACCGCGACGCCCCCACGAAGTCCGAAGGCACCGCCCACCACCTCACCGTCCAGGGCTGGAACTGCCTCGCCGACACCGGCGCGCAGGGCACCGGCATGATCGGCTGCGACAAAGAAGGCCTCGCCTTCCACACCGCCCAGTAGTTCCGCCTCCCCGGATTTCCGGGTGTGGTTGCGTTCCGGCGGACCGTTTCGTTGGTCCCGTACTTGTGGCTGGCTTGCGTCGCGGTACCCTGAGGTAGCGATCGCCGCTGCTCAGCCAGGCAGCGCCCCGCAGGAGCTTCATGGCTGGGCACCAACGGCCGCGGGTACGTGCTCGACCATCTCAGCCCGGCGGCGCAGGCGCGGACTGTGGTCACAGCCTCGCTGAACAAGGCGTTCGGCGCGGGCGGGGGCGTGATGACGTTCCCGGACAACGAGACGCGGGACTTCGCGTTCGGCACAGCTGGCCGATGGTGTTCTCCGGTCAGAGTCCACTGTGGACGAGGCCGGGCTCCGCGGACGGACTGAGGGCTCCGGCGCCGTTCAACCGGTGGCGACCGTGGACCGAGGCTCTCGAGCGGATCGGGTGAGCCGCCTGATCAGGATCTCGGCCACGATCAGGTTCACGAACGCGAGGAAACCTGTGATCAGCCACAGAACGGCCGCCGTGGTCAGGCCGATCTGGCTGAGGAGGCGGCCGGACCACATGGCGACCGGGATCGCGGCCACCGCCGACGGCACGACCCCGGCGAGGAGGTAGATCCGGCCGAGCGTCCGGTGGATTCGCTTGCGCGCCCGCACTTTCGGCATGAACTGCAGTGGACCGGTCACAAGCGCCACCGTGGCAGTGAAAATGTGCAGCACCAGCACGGAGTACTGCGAACTGTCGCGCACATCGACGCGGCTGCTGTCGATGTCCAGGCCCAGGTACGGATACGCCAGCACCGAACCGAAACCCACCGCCACGGCCAACAGCAGCCATGCCCGTTGTTTCCGCATACCCCAGCCCCCATTCGCTGATCAGCGCCATGATCGCGGGGCTGAGCGGCCGGGGCGTCCGTCAGGGAGCGGCGGTTTTCGTACGTCGAGCGACGTACGGTTAGACCTCGATGTGGGAACCCATCACCACGGTCCGGTCCCTGGGCAGAGCGAACTGGTCGGCCGCGTCGGCGGTGATGTGGCTGGTCGCGATGAACAGGAACTTGCGCCAGCCCGCCATGGTGGGGTTGGGGCCGCGCTGGAGTTCGATCTTGCTCAGGAAGTAGGAGGCGCCGTCGATGTTCAGCCGGCCCTCGGTGTGACTGGGGTCCAGCAGCCGCAGGGCGGTGGGCACGTCCGGGGTCTCCATGTAGCCGAACTTGGCTGTGACGTGGGTGATCCCGTCGTCGGCGTAGCCGAGGTCGTCCATGATGATCCGGTCGGCCACGGCGACGCGCGGGATCGGCTCGGTCTCGATGGACATGATCACCACGTGGTCGTGGCGCACATGGTTGTGCTCGACGTTGGCGCGCATGGCCAGCGGCGCGGTTCGCTTGCCACGGTTGAGGAAGACGGCCGTGCCGGGGACGCGGGATGCCGTCGACTTGTCCGAGCGCAGCAGACCGATGAACTCCTTCAGCGAACCCTCGGCGTCTTCGCGTTCGGCGGTCACGATCTCGCGCCCGCGTTGCCAGGTGGTCATCACGGTGAACGCGATCAGGGCGATCAGCAGCGGCAGCCAGGCGCCGTGGATCAGCTTGGTCATGTTGGCAGCGAAGAAAAGCAGGTCCACGGTCAGCAGGACGGCCGCGCCGATCGCTATCAGCCACACGGGTGTCCCCCATCGCCGCCGGGCGACGTAGAAGAACAACGTCGTGGTGATGGTGATCGTGCCGGTCACCGCCATGCCGAAGGCGAACGCCAGCGCCGCCGAGCTGCGGAACGCGAACACCAGCGTCAGCACCGAGACCATCAGCAGCCAGTTGATGAACGGCACGTAGATCTGGCCCATGGTGGACTCGGAGGTGTGCGCGATCCGCAGCCGCGGCAGGTAGCCGAGCTGAGCCGCCTGGGAGGCGACGGAGAACGCGCCGGTGATGACGGCCTGGGACGCGATCACGGTCGCGGCGGTGGCCAGCAGCACCATC
>CBIMJO010001561.1:0-2784 GCA_966244135.1 uncultured Actinocrispum sp.
CTGTCGCCCGCGCTTGCCGAAGAGGCCCAGGATCTGGCTTTGCGGGTCGCGTCCACGTTGGGCGTTGTCGGACTGCTTGCGGTGGAACTGTTCGAGACCCCATCCGGCCTGATGGTCAACGAACTCGCCATGCGGCCGCACAACTCCGGGCACTGGACCATCGAGGGCGCGCGGACCTCACAGTTCGAGCAGCACCTCCGCGCGGTGCTCGATTATCCTTTGGGCTCAACGGATCCGGTCGCACCCGCGGTGGTGATGGCGAACGTGCTGGGCGCGTCGATCATCCCGTCGATGGGCCCGGACGAGCGGCTGCACCACCTGTTCGCGCGGTTCCGGGACGTGCATGTGCACTACTACGGCAAGGAAGAACGGCCGGGGCGCAAGATCGGACATGTCACGGTGCTCGGCACGGACATGGCTGCGGTGCGGGAACGCGCGCGGCTCGCAGCGGACTGGCTTTCCACCGGCGTGTGGCCGGACGGGTACGACATTCACGGAGGACGTTAAGTGGTTGATGTCGGCGTGATCATGGGCAGCGACTCGGACTGGCCCGTGATGTCCGCGGCGGCCGAGGCACTGACCGAGTTCGGGGTCACCTACGAGGTCGGCGTCTATTCGGCGCACCGGACCCCGCAGCGAATGCTCGACTACGCCCAGTCGGCGGCGGCCAACGGCCTCAAGGTGATCATCGCGGGCGCGGGCGGCGCGGCCCACCTCCCCGGAATGGTCGCGTCCGCAACGGTTCTGCCCGTGATCGGCGTCCCCGTCCCGCTGAAGTACCTGGACGGCATGGACTCCCTGCTGTCCATCGTCCAGATGCCCGCCGGCGTCCCCGTCGCCACCGTGTCGATCGGCGGCGCCCGCAACGCCGGCCTCCTCGCCGTCCGCATCCTCGCCGCCACGAACCCGGCCCTCCAGACAAAGATGGCCGACTTCCAAGCGTCCCTCGAAACCATGGTCCTCGACAAGGACGCCGCGCTGAAAAAGCTCGCTGAGGGGTGAGTCGGGGGTCAGCGGGATGAACCGCCGCGACCGTGCGGCGGTGCGAGCAGCCATTGCTGGGACAGTTGGGCGTGGCGGTCCGCGAACCACGGCTGCCACCTGCGTTCCGCGTCCTCGCTGAGCGTCAGGTACCGGCGGCTGTGGACGGACCGGATCAGAAAGCCGATCCCGTCCGGGCTGTCCTCCAAACTCCACCGCTGCCAGGGCTCGCGGTGGACCTCCCACATCACGGGTTTGATGTCGCCCGTGGTCGGCGTGGTCGAGTCGAGTGCGAGCCGGTTCGCCACCGAGACGATGAGGACCTCACCCGCGACGCCGCTCGGCATCAGTTCCCACAGTTGGTGCTGCAGCCCATGGGGCGGCCACATGATCGGCGCGGCACCGGGATCGTTGCCGAACGCGGTGTCGAGGGCCAGCCCGCACGCCCGGTTGACGATCAGGCACGGAGCACTCACCTTGGCCCGGCGCTTGAACACCGTACGGACGTCATCGATTCCGATCGACAACCCGGGCAGGCGCAGCTCGACCTTGACTGGACTCATGCCGTCACTATCGGCCCGGCCGAAGTGTTTCGTTTCACCTTTCGCCGGGCCGATGGTCAGAGGCGGTCGCGGAGTTCGCGTTTGAGGATCTTTCCGGCCGCGGACACCGGGATCTGGTCGGTGAGGATGATTTCGCGGAGGCGTTTGTAGGGGGCGACTTTTTCGTTGATGTCGGTCATCAGCTGGTCTGTGTCGATGCCGGGCTTGGCGGGGATGACGAAGGCGACCGGGAGTTCGCCGACGTCGGTCTGTTTGCGGCCGACGACGGCGGCCATGGCGACGTCCGGGTGGGCGATGAGGAGTTCCTCGAGTTCGCGGGGGTAGACGTTGTAGCCCTTGTAGAGCAGCATGTCCTTGATCCTGTCCACTATGGACAGGAAGCCGTCCTCGTCGATCACGCCGATGTCGCCGGTGTGCAGCCAGCCGTCGACCAGCACTTCGGCGGTCGCTTCGGGGCGGTTGTGGTACCCGGCCATCACCTGCGGGCCGCGGATGCACACCTCGCCGCGCTCGCCGGCGGGCAACGGCTCCTCGCTGCCCGGTTCGACCACCTTGATCTCGGTGTCGAACACCGGCACCCCGACCGTGCCGATCTTGTGCTTGCCGGACACCCAGGTCGGCCCGCCGCACGCGCCCATGGTGACCTCGGTGAGGCCGTAGCCCTCGCCGATCACCGCCTTGGGCATCAGCTTCTGCAGCACCCTGCTCATCTCCAGCGGCATCGGCGCCGCGCCCGACCCGATCGACAGCACGCTCGACAGGTCCCGCGTCCGCATGTCGGGGTGCGCGAGCAGGCCCGCGAACAGCGCCGGGGCGCCGCCGAGGTACGTGATGCCGAGCCGTTCGGCGTCGGCGAGGAACGCGCCGGGGTCGAACCGGTCGTGCAACGTCGCCGTGACACCGCCCATGACCAGCACGTTCAGCCCGGCGATGGTGCCCATGGCGTGGAACCACGGGGTGAGGTTGATCGCGATCCCCTGCCCGAGCCGGCTGGGGAACTCCGCCGGGTCGCTCACCTGGTCGAGGATCAGCCCGCCCTCGTCGTCCAGCGCGGGCACCGACCCGGTCTGCCAGCAGGCGAACTGCAGGGTGTTGACCACGACGTTGCGATGCGGCAGCCGCACGCCCTTGGAGACCCCGGTCGTCCCGACGGTGTACGCGAGATGCGCCAGGTCGCGGTAGTAGCTGTCGTGCTGCAAGAGCGCGAGCACGCCGACGACGGCGCCGAACAGCAGCAGCA
>CBIMJO010001562.1:0-2782 GCA_966244135.1 uncultured Actinocrispum sp.
CGGGTCCAGCCGGGCCGGGACCATCGTGAACGGCACCCGCAGCGCCAGCGCGATCCGCAGCCGCCCGGGGGTGCGTCCCACGGCCGAGCGCATTTTCGTACCCGTTCCGGCGATGACGTCCAGCAAGAGGGCCGCGTCGCCGACCGTCCGCGCCAGCGGTCCGTTCACCGCCAGGCCGTGCCAGGCCTCGGGCTGCGGTGCCGTGTCCACCAGCCCACGCGTCGTCTTGATCCCCACGAGTCCGGTCCAGGCACACGGGATCCGGATCGACCCAAGCCCGTCCGAGCCAGTCGCGGCAGGCACGAGACCTGCGGCAACGGCAGCCGCCGAGCCGCCCGAAGACCCACCAGGGGTGTGGCCGAGATCCCACGGGTTGCGGGTGGCGCCGAACGCGTGTCCCTCGGTGAACGGCCACTGCCCGAACTCCGGGGTGTTCGTCTTGCCGACGATCACCGCACCGGCCTCGCGCAGCCGCCGGACCAGGCCGCTGTCGGCGGTCTTCAGCGGGAAATCACCCGCACAGCCGAACGCCGTGGGCTCGCCGGTGACGTCGGTGTCGTCCTTGACCGCGATCGGCACGCCCAGCAACGGGGCCTTCTCACCGGCCGCCAGCCTGGCGTCCGCCTCGGCCGCCTCGGCCAGCGCGGCCTCCCGCCGGATCCGCCGGAAGGCGTTCAGCGTCGGCTGCGCCTTCTCGATCCGGTCCAGCGCCTCGGTGACCACCTCGACCGAGCTCGCCTCGCCGGCCGCGACCAGCTCCGCCGTCCGCCGCAGGCCCGCGAACTCCGTCACCGCACCTCCCCGAAACCGTTTCGCCTCGTGCGGCAGACTAGTCATCTCGCTGGAGAGGAGATACCGGTGGTTGACGAGGGGGTCGAGGCCTGCGCGCGAGCGGCCAAGCAGGCGGCTCCGTCCCTTGCCGCGGCGACCGACGAGGCCATCGGCGCGGCACTGACCGCGATGGCCGAGCGGCTGCGCACGCATGCGGGCGAGTTGCTCGACGTGAACAACGGCGACGTGTACGTGGCCCTTGAAGAGGGCATGAGCAGCGGCCTGATCGACCGGCTGCAGATGACGCCCGAGCGCCTGACCGCCATGGCGGACGCGTTGCTGCTGCTCGCCGGGGTCCCGCAGGAGCCGCGCGAGACGCCGGTCCGCGACCTGCCGGACGGCCTCAAGCTGGTCGAACGCCGCCGCCCGGTGGGCGTGATCGGCGCGAACTACGAGGCCCGGCCGAACGTCACCGTGGACATCGCCTCCCAGCTGATCAAATCCCGCAACGCGGGCGTGCTGCGCACCGGCTCGGCCGCGCTGCAGTCGGCGAAGGCCCTGGTCCGGCTGGTGATCGCGCCCGCGCTGACCGATGCGGGCATCGACCCTGCGGCGATCCAGCTGGTGCCCAGCCCGGAGCGGGCGGCCGCGGCCGCGCTGGTCCGGTTCCCGGATCTGGTTCCGCTGGTGATCCTGCGCGGCAGCGGCGAGAGCACCCGTGAGCTGGGCCTGGAGGCCGCCAAGCACGGGGTACGCACGCTCGCGCACGCCGACGGCGGGGGAGTGCTGTACATCGACGGCGCCGCCGACCTGGGCAAAGCCATCGGCCTGATCTCGAGCAGCCTGGACCGGCTGGGCGTGTGCAACCGGCTCAACCTGCTGCTCATCGATGCCTCGATCTACGGCGAGATCCTGCCCAAGGTCCAGGAGACCCTGTCCGAGCTGGGCATCAAGCTGTCCATGCCGCCGCACGAGCACCCCATCGGCTACGAATGGGCGCTGGACTCGGCGAACGAGGCGACTGTCACCATTTCGCCGGTCGACGACGCCGTGCAGGCCGCGCAGGTCGCCAACGAGAAGACGTCGGGCCTGGCAGCGGGCATCGTGACCGAGGACAAGGCGGTCGCGGACGCGTTCATGGACGCCTACACCGGCACCGGCGTGTTCTGGAACGCCACGACCCGCCTGCTGGACGGGTTCAAACTGCTCGCCGTGCCCGAGACCGGCATAAACATCGACAGAGTGCCTGGCCCACGCGGGCCTGTGACTTACACCGACCTTTGTCTGCGCCAGTACGCCGTGGTGCCCGCGTAGGCGGGCTGACCAGCATCGATACGGTTGGCTGCCCTCTGGTGCCCGCATATGTAGCGGGGGATAGTATCCAGGAGCCGTCCACCGGACGGTGTCCGAGAATGTTTGAACCACCTCTGGAGGCACGACAGTGACGGCGGTAGCCCCCAAGCCGATCGCGACGCGGCCGTTCCCGGCGCGTGAGACGGTCAAGGGTTCGTACCTCCTGCGGCTGTTCCGCACTACGGACCACAAGCAGATCGGGATCATGTACCTGGTCACCGCGTTCGCCTTCTTCATGGTGGGCGGCGCGATGGCGATGCTGATCCGCACCGAGCTGGCCGTGCCGGGACAGCAGTTCCTCTCGCAGGAGCAGTACAACCAGCTGTTCACCATGCACGGCACGATCATGCTGCTGCTGTACGCGACGCCGAACGTGTTCGGGTTCGCGAACTTCGTGCTGCCGCTGCAGATCGGCTCGCCGGACGTGGCGTTCCCCCGGCTGAACGCGATGTCCTACTGGTTGTACCTTTTCGGCGGATTGATTGTGCTGTCCGGATTTCTCACGCCCGGTGGCGCCGCCGCCTTCGGCTGGACCGCGTACACCCCACTGTCCATCGACCTGTACTCGCCAGGGATCGGCGGGGACCTGTGGAACGCCGGGCTGATCATCAGCGGCCTGTCGACGATCCTGGGCGCGGTCAACATGATCACGACGGTC
>CBIMJO010001563.1:0-2781 GCA_966244135.1 uncultured Actinocrispum sp.
CCTCTCCCCGCCCGGGTCTTACTGGGCGTGGGGGGGGGGGGGGGCGTGTTTTTCCCCCCCGGGGGCCGGCCGCCCCCCCCCGACGATCATGGTCCGGATCTTGGTGGGGGACAACCAGTTCACGTGCGCGTGCGCGATGGCGCCGTTCGACAGCTGTACCGACAGGTAGGCGACACAGGCGCGGCCCAGCTGGTGCGGGTCGGAACCGTGCGCGGCGACCGCGACGGGCGTCACCCCTCCGGGCAGAATGGAGTCCAAAATGGACAAGTCGTGCGGCGCCAGGTCCCACAGCACGTCGATGTCCGGCTGGATGATGCCCAGGTTGATGCGCACCGAGTCGAGGTACTGGATGTCGCCCAGATCACCTTCCTGGACCAGGCGGCGCAGCCGCTGCACGACCGGCGTGTAGCAGAAAGTGTGGTCCAGCATGAGGGTCAGGCCGCGTTCGTCAGCGGCCGTGACCAGCTTGTACCCGTCCTCGTAGGAGGAGGCCAGCGGCTTCTCCACCAGCACGTGCTTGCCCGCCTCGAGGGCCGCGAGGGCGACCTCGAGGTGCGTCGCGGCAGGCGTGGCGATCGCGACCGCCTCGATTTCCGGGTCTGCCAGGGTTTCCGCGAGCGACGAGCTGGCGTTGACCGTGCTGTAGCGGCCGAGCACCGCCTTGGCCCGGTCCACATCGAGGTCACAGAGCGTCTTCAGGTGGAACTGGGGTGTCGCCTGGATGTTGCGCACCAGGTTCGGGCCCCAGTAGCCCGCGCCGATGACGGCCACGCCAACCATCAGGATCCTCTCGGAGAATTCCGCTCCCGCGAACGTCGGGAACTACTCTCCGAATCGTGCCGAGGCCCCTCGGGCATTACATGCGTTCCACGCCGCACCCCGCTGGTTCATCTCCCACTCACCGGGCCGTGACATGGTTGGCTTCAGCCAAGTTCCTCGTCGCGCGCTCGGCGCGGTCACTTTTGCCCCTGGGGCTGCACGGTTTCCCAGCCCGCGCAATGGGCCGTTCGGGTACACCAGGCGACCGGCGCGCTACCCCGAGTGGGTGTTCGTCCATTTCGGACGCTCCGCGCCGGTCCGGTCACGCAGGGCCAGTTCGGGCCAGACCGGACAACAAGGTGCGCAGGGCTTGGTCGAGGGCCTCGGTCTCGGCGGGCTGGAGCGACTCGATCAGCCGGTTGAGGTTGGCCGCGTGGTCGGTCAGCGTGTCGTTGATGACCTCGAGACCGTGCGGGGTCAACGCGATCAGGAAGCTGCGGCGGTCCTCCGGGTCGAGGCGGCGCTCGACGAGGTTCGCCGCCTCCAGCCGGTCGAGCCGGTTGGTCATGCCCGCGCGGGACATCATCAACGTCTCGGCGAGCTCCGACGGGATCATCGTGTACGGCTCGCCCGCGCGGCGCAGCGCGGCCAGCACGTCGAACTCGCCGCGCCGCAGCCCATGGTCGGTGAACACCTTCTCGACCAGCGGCCCGAGCACCCCAGCGGCCTGCCACAGCCGGGCGAACACCCCCATCGCGGACAGATCGAGATCCGGCCGCTCGCGCCGCCACTGCTCCTGGATCGCATCCACCGCGTCGGTCATCCGCCCATGATAGTTCCACGTCGAACTATCAGCCGCTGCGCCTGAGGGCTCGGACCGCCAGCCGTTCTCCACCGGCCGGTGATGATGTCTCGGTGGTAGTCCCGCGCCACGGAGCCGCAGCCGGTCGGCCGAAGCGATGTTGTTCGTCAGGTCGTCGATGCCTTGGTGGTGAGTTCGGCGATGTCGTCGGCGACGGGTTGCCACAGTTCCTTCGGGAAGCTGTGGCCCAGGCCGTCGATGACCACCAGCTTGGCGCCCGGGATGGCGTCCGCCGTGGCCTGGCCGCCGGTGACGTCGAACATCGGGTCGTCGGTGCCGTGGATGACCAGCGTGGGGACGGCGAGCCGGTTGAGCCTCTCCGTGCGGTCGCCGGAGGCCAGGGTGGCCACCGAGTGGCGCAGCATGGACATCGGGTCGTGGCCGCGGTCGAACGTCCGGCCAGCGCGTTCCGCGACGCCCTGCTCGTCCGGGTCCATCCGGCCGCCGATCACCTTGATGGCGGCCAGGCGGTGCCGGACGAAGGCCTCGCGGTCGTCTGGGTCCTCGGGCTGCGACGGGACCTGGCGGAGCGTCTCCCAGGTGGGCTGGCCCTTGGCCGGGTCGCCGGTGGTGGACGAGATGCTCGTGAGCGTCAGGACGCGGCCAGGGTGCTCGATGGCGATGGTCTGGGCGATCATGCCGCCCATCGACATGCCGACGACGTGGACCTTGGCCAGGCCGAGGATGTCGAGCAGGCCCACGGCGTCGTTGGCCATGTCCTTGAGTGTGTAGGCGGCCGTGCTGTGATCGCCTGCCGCGGCCTTCGGGAAGTCCGGCGCGGGTCCGTCGGCGAAGTGTGTGGAGTGGCCGCTGTCGCGGTTGTCGAACCGGATCACCTGGAAGCCTTTGCCCACCAGGATCTGGCAGAACTCGTCCGGCCAGTTGACCATCTGCGCGCCGCCGCCCATCACCAGCAGGATGGCGGGCCGGTCCGGGTCGCCGAACCTTTCGTAGGCGATATCGATTTCGTCCGGGCCGACATTGTGTGCGATCTGCTCAGCCACTGCCGCGCCGTTGGTCGCGATGGCAGAGACGAAGCCGCGTTCCATCATGCGGCCGAGCGTGCGGATCTCGTCCGCCTCGGCCTTGAAGGTCATCGTCTTGTACGGGTTGTCCCAGTCGCCGAGCACGCCGAGGCGCTTGAAGCCCTTCATCTGCAG
>CBIMJO010001564.1:0-2776 GCA_966244135.1 uncultured Actinocrispum sp.
GTAATCACCTGATGGACCTACGGGTACATACTGCTTGCTCCGGCCCCAACTTGGTAGCGCCAACGCGTGAATCTTCCGCGTGAAGTTCGTCCCCCCAAGCCCGCCACCAGGACAGACCCGCAGGTCGACCGGCAAACCAGGGGTGCATGCAACCGGTCAAAGTCATCCTGTAGTCTTAACCACGTCAGCAAGCAAGGGTGATTAGCTCAGCGGGAGAGCGCTCCGTTCACACCGGAGAGGTCACTGGTTCGATCCCATTATTGCCCACGGACTCTGGACGACCCTGCTCAGCGCGTCGCGCTTTCGCCGGGTCGTCCGTCATTATGTTGGGGGGCCGAGCCCCCCAAACCCCCCACGTTCCGCCTTTGGCGGTGCGCGCTGCGCGCGGTGGGGGCTGCCGCCCCCTTGTCTCCCATGCTGCCCTGGCGGGCGGCTGGGGGTTATGTGAGGGTGATTACTGTGTTGCCGGTTTTTGGCCTGATTGGGCTTTGTGGTGGGCTTTTGTTACTTCGGGGAGGGGGTAGTGGCTGTCTATGGTGATCTTCAGGGGGTTTGTTGTGATCAGGTCTTTGAGGTAGGTCAGGGCTGGGGTTTTCGTTGTGGACATGCCGCTCAGGACTTTGGGGCCTGGGCGGAGGGTTGTCCAGGCGGCCAGGAGGTAGTTGTGCAGGCCTGTGGTGGCTAGGAAGCGGCCTGGGGGCAGGGATTTCTTGGTGGCGCTGAAGGATGTTCGGCCTACTGTGTCGAAGATGATGTCGTAGCGTTCGTTTGTGTCTTTTATGGACTGTTTGGTGTAGTCGATGACTTGGTCGGCTCCGTGGGAGCGGACGAGGTCGATGTTGCGGGTGCTGCAGACTCCGGTTACGTGGGCGCCAAGGTGTTTGGCCAGTTGGACCTCGTGGGTTCCGATGCTTCCCGATGCTCCGTTGATCAAGACTCGTTCGCCTGGCTGGAGGTTTGCCTTGTCGCGCAGGAAGTACAAGGGCTGTTGTGGCTCCGTCGACGAGGGCGGCTGCTTGCGGGAAGGTCAGGTCCGGGGGCTTCAGGGCCAGGGATGCGTTCTCTGGCAGGCACTTCGGCGGGCGTCACCGTCGATGCGTGCACTCGGATCAGGACTTCGTGGTCACCGGGTTCGGGCTTGGCGACTCGGCGACTCGGAGAACCTCCGGGCCGCCGAATCGGTCGTACACAACAGCTCTCACAGCACGGCACACTATTGGCGCCGTGCTGAAGGCTATCTCAGCGATCTCCTCCGGCGGATGACGGAAAACACCGTCAGGATAAGCAAGAGCGGTCCCGCGATGAGCAACTCGGGAGCCGCCGCGGCGGCATCCGGCTGGACCGCGGCCGCCTGGACCGGCGGGCCACCACCGCAGCCGTTCTGGGTGTGGAACAGATCGGCGGCGAGCGAAGGGCTTTTCATGACAGCGTATTCGACGGCTGTGGGCATGTGCGCCTCCCTTGACACCGCCCAGTCTGGCGCGTGGCAAAGAAAGATCGCCACCCCCGGAGGGCACATCGGCGCCCTCCGGGGACAAGCGGTCAGTTCAGTGGCCGGGTGCCCTCGGGAACGCCGCCGCCCGAATGGACCGACTCCACCAGCGAAGCCAGCGCCGTCAAGGCGACTCGCTGCGACAACGGGCCGAACGAGATCCGTGCCACGCCGAGCTGTGTGAGCCGCTCCTGCGACGGGTTGCCCGGAATGCCGATCATGGTGAGCCGCTGCGGGCCGAACGCGTCGACCAGGGTCGACACCTCGTCCTCGGTCAGCACAGCGGGAACGAACACGACCGGGGCGCCCGCGTCGAGGAAAGCCTTGCCCCGGGCCACCGCGTCGGCCAGGACCTCATCCCGGGGCCGGCTGCCGGCACGCGCGAACGCATCGGTGCGCGCGTTCAGGACGAAGTCCGGCACGCCTTCCGCCGCTGCGGCCTTCATGATCGCCTCGACCTGCGCGGCGGCCTCGGCCAACGGCTTCATCTGGTCCTCGATGTTGGCGCCCACCGCGCCCGCGCCGATGGCCTTGCGGATCGTCTCCGGAGCGTTGCCGTAGCCGCCCTCGAGGTCGGCGGTCACCGGGAGGTCGGTGGCCACGACGATCCGCCGGACCTCCTCGATCATCTCGTCCACCGGGATGTTCTCGCCGTCCTCGTAGCCCCGCGAGGCGGCGATCGAATGGCTGGCGGTGGCCAGCGCCTCGGTTCCCGGGATGGCGGCCACGACCTTGGCGCTGATCACATCCCAGATGTTCACCACAGTCAGGAGCTTGGCGTCCCGGTGCAGTTCCAGCAGTCTGCTGGCACGATCGTTCACTGCCATCTCATCCGTTCCTAGCGGTCGACATGAGTACCCGTCCGATACGCAGTCAACCACCTAGGAACCGGCCTGCCAGCGCCAGCCGACCCGTTCGTAGAGCGGCCGGAACCCGAGACGCAGCATGTTGTGCAGGGACGAGTTGTGCTCGCCCGGGCGTTCCGCGCCGGTGTCGCCGACCATCCACCGGCATCCCGCTGCCCGAGCGGCCTGCGCCCGCACGCGCAGCAGCGCCGACTGGGCGCCGCGGCCACGCGCCTGCGGAGCCGTCGCGCCGCCGAACATCGCCGCGCCGTCCCCGGCGAAGTAGACGCTGCCGACCGCGACGATCGAGTCGCCCTCCCACACCGCGTACTGCTGCCAGTCCGGCCGGCCGACGCACGCTGCGGCCATGTCGATCAAAGGTGTCATCCCGAACACGGTCAGCATGACCGACGCCCACTCCTGCGCCTGCGCCTGATCG
>CBIMJO010001565.1:0-2758 GCA_966244135.1 uncultured Actinocrispum sp.
GTCGACGGAACCCTTGTCACGCAGGCGAAATACGCCACCTGGATCCAGGGCTTCGAATGGGGTGTCGAGAACCACGGCGTCGACCCGGACGTCGAGGTCCCTCTGACACCTCAGGACGACGCCGCGGGCAACGACCCGCAACTCGACACCGCCATCCGAATGGCCTTGGAGGCGTTGACGGATAAGCCCGCGGCTACCCCGCCTGCCCTGCCACCGCTATAAGCGCGTGCGCAGCAGCAGGACGCCGTAGCTGGCGAAGACCGACATCGTGAAGTAGATGTCCGGGCCGTCGTTCCACAGTGGAGTGATGTACGGCGCGTACAGCGATGGGTACCGGGCCGAGGTGGTCACCACCTTCGGCTCGGACCACGGCCCGGTCAGCTGGGATGCCGTGCGCAGCAGGATCTTCCCGTTGGGGTCGTCCAGGTACATCATCAGCCAGCGGCGGTAGTAGGAGTTCCACCGCACGGACAGCTCACCGACGTTCGGCGGCACGATGGTCGCCGCGTCCGCTCGGGACGGTGTCCAGCGGGTTCCGTTCCAGTACTCGTAGGCCGAGAAGTCCGAGAACCGGTACGAGCGGACGCGGGCGAGCTGGACGCCGCCGTACCTGCCGCCGGGAATACCGAAGAAATACTGATAGCCAAAGGATTCGACGATGGCCACCTGGCCGAAGTTGCTGTCCGACGGCCAGATCAGGCCCGGATCCTTGGTCCAGGTCTGGCCCTGGTCGGTGGAATAGGCCAGGCCCGAGTGGTTCAGGTCCCAGTGGCCCGGCTGGCCCCAGTGCTTCACCGACATGTAGTGCAGGTACATCGTGTCGTTGACCGACGCGCCGAAGGTGGGGATGACGGTCTGCTCGTCGTTGTCGACCTTCTTCGACGCCAATAACTCCTTGGCGTGACCGGGTTTGTCGGTCACCATGCCGGATAACACCAGGCCGCGCGCCGGCGAGTACGGCGGGGTGATCCAGCCCATCGTGTTGCTGCGCCAGTCCTCGTGCGGGACGGACCAGAAGTCGTCCGCCGCCGGGCCGCCCAGGGTGTCGCCGAACACCATGGCGATCTTCCCGCGGTGTAAGAAGGTGTGCCCCAGGTCGGCGCCGAACACACCCCAGCGGGTGTCGGTCGGGTTCAGAGCGCCTTTACCGGCGGTAAGCCTGGCTATCTCGGTGACGCCGAGCTCGTCGGCGGCGAACGCCGATGTCGTCCCCAGTCCCAGCCCCAGAAGTGTTCCACCCGCTCCGAAAAGTAAGCCTCTTCGTGTGACCACGCTGCTCCTTTTGGCCGATCGGTTGGCACGCGGGAGACCCAGAGTTGGAAAGTCCCCCACGTGCCATCGATCTTGTCAGTGGCCGGAGCCGGCGATCAAGCACTACGCGAACAGTGTCTCGCCCCAGTGCGCGCCCTGCTTGAGGCCGGGCGGGACGGCGAAGTGCCCCGAGCCGGTGTGCTCGAGGTACTCCATCATCTTGTCCTTGCTGGACAGGGCGTGTTGCATCGGCACGAAGTGCGTCCGGGTGTCGCGGTTGAAGCAGATGAAGAACAGCCCCGCGTCCAGGTGGCCCAGACCATCCGAACCGTCGGTGAAGTTGTAGCCGCGGCGCAGGATCTTGGCGCCGTTCAACGTTTCCGACGAGGCCAGCCGGATGTGGCTGTCGTCCGGGATGGTGGGCAGGCCACCGGCGCCACGGACGTGCAGGTCGGGCTCGTCGAACTCGTCCACCTGGCCCAGCGGCGCGCCGACGCCCTTGGTCCGCCCGACGATGCCTTCCTGCTCGGCCAGCGACGTCCGGTCCCAGATCTCGATGTGCATCCGGATCCGGCGCGCCACCATGTAGGTGCCGCCGGTCATCCAGTCCGGGCCCTCGCCGGCCGGGACCCACACGTGGTCCTGCAGCGCCTGGGTGTCCTCGGCTTTGAGGTTGCGGGTGCCGTCCTTGAAACCGAACAGGTTGCGGGGCGTTGCCTGCGACCGGGAAGTCGACGAGGTGCGCCCGAAACCCAGCTGGGACCAGCGAACCGCGACCTTGCCGAACCCGATCCGCACCAGGTTGCGGATCGCGTGCACGGCCACCTGGGGATCGTTGGCACAGGCCTGAACGCAGATGTCCCCGCCGGTCCGGCGCGGGTCGAGGTTGTCCGCGGGGAACGCGGGCAGGTCGATCAACGCCGGTGGCCGCAACGACGACAGCCCGAACCTGGAGTCGAACAGCGAGGGCCCGAACCCGATGGTCAGCGTGAGGGCCGAGGCGGGCAGGCCGAGCGCCTCGCCGGTGTCAGCGGGTGGGGCGTCCGGGTGGCCGCCGACCGCACCCCGGTCCGCGGCCTCCATGCCCTCGGTCATCCGCGCCGCCGCGTCGGACCACTGGCGCAGCAACGAGGCCAGCTCGCCACGGTCCTTTGTGGTCACATCGAACGCGACGAAGTGCATCCGGTCCTGCGCCGGGGTGACGATCCCGGCCTGCTGTGCCCCGTAGAACGGAACCGACTGGGCCGCGGCGGAAACAGTCTCGATCTCGGGTCCGGGAGCGAGCAGCCGGTCGCCGACGACACCGGCGGCCACCCCGGCCGCGCCCGCGCCGGCCAGGCCGAGCAGGCCACGCCGTGAGACGGTCATTTCGCGGACACCACTTCGGCGACCTTGCTGACCGGCTCGCCCAGCGCGTCGACCGCGGCGGCCAGTTCCTTGATCTCGTCCTGGGTCAGGTCGGTGTAGGACTTGAACCCGTCGCCCTTGCGCTGCTTCTCCAGCAGGG
>CBIMJO010001566.1:0-2758 GCA_966244135.1 uncultured Actinocrispum sp.
GCAACGGGCCCAGCTCGAGCAGGGCGCGGAACTCCTCCGGCGGGATCGCGCGCGACAGCAGCCAGCCCTGGTAGGCCTCGACGCCGACGTCCCGCAGCATCTCGAACTGCTTCGCGGTCTCGACGCCCTCGGCGACGCAGCTGCGGCCCATCGCCCGCGCCAGGTCGACAACCGCCCGCGCCACAGCGAAGTCCAGCGGATCGGTGCCGATGCCCGCGACGAACCTGCGGTCCACCTTGATGATCTGGGCGGGCAGGTCCTTCAGCCGCGCCAGCGAGGAGTAGCCGGTGCCGAAGTCGTCCACCGCGAACCGCACACCACGCGCCACCAGGTCGGCCATCGCGGTGCGGCTGCGCGAGGGCAGGTCCACGAACGCGGTCTCGACCAGTTCCAGCACAACGCGTTCCCACTCCACACCGGAACCCGCGATCGCGGTGGCGACGACGTCGACGAACTCCGGGTCGCCGGGAACCAGGCCGGCCAGGTTGATCGCGACGGACACCTGCCGTCCGTCCACTTCGGGCCAGGACCCGGCTTCCTTCAGTGCGGTGCGCAGCACCCACTTGTCCAAGTCCCGCAACAGGTCGCCCTGTTCGGCGACGACCAGGAACTGGCCCGGCGAGAGCAGCCCGCGGTCCGGGTGCGGCCAGCGGACCAACGCCTCCGCGGACAGGATCGACCCGTCCACCCCGACCACCGGCTGGTAGTGCAGCACCAGGCCGTCGTTGCCGAGTGCCTCGCGCAGCTGGCCTTCCAGGTACATCTGGCTGTCCGCGGAGGCCATCAGCGCGGCCCCGGCGAGCGAGACCCGGCCCGCCCCACGGGCTTTCGCCTCGAACATGGCCGCGTCGGCGAACCGCAGCAGGTCCGCGCCGGTCGTCTCCGGTCCACTCGGCACAGCGGCACCGACACTCGCGGAGACCCGCAAAAGCTGTCCCCGCACCGGGACCGCGGTCCGGAACAGATGCGCGACCGTGGTGGCCAACGCGTCCACCCCGCCGACCTCGCTCTGGTCGCGGCAGATCACGACGTACTCGTCGCCCGACATCCTTGCCACGACACAGTTCTCGGGCACGCCGTCCTCAAGCCGCCGCGCCAGCGCGGTAAGCAGCTCGTCGCCCGCGTCGTGCCCGAGGGAGTCGTTGACGCGCTTGAAGTTGTCGAGGTCGCAGAACAGCAGCGCGACCTTCTCCGCGTCCGGGCCGGTGAGCAGCTCGGTCAGCAGCTCGTTGACCGCGACACGGCCGGGAAGCCCGGTGAGGTCGTCGTGGGTTGCCTGGTGCCGCAACAACTCCGCGGCCCGGCGGCGCTCGGTGATGTCCTGGAACACCACGAGCCAGAACCGGCGGCCGTCGTCGGCCACGGAGGACACCACGTTCAGTTCACAGTAGACCGGCTCGCCCGCGGCCGTGCCGAGAACCCGTTGTCCCGCGGCCAGTCTCGCGCCCGGGTCATGGTCGGGGTGGGTCAGCTGCTCGGCGGTCATCCCACGCAGCCGCTCCAGATCCATGCTGAGCAACCGGCACAGGGCGTCGTTGGCGTCGACGAGCCGTTCGGTGGAGTCGAACAGGCCGATCCCGACCGGGGTGATCGCCACCAGGTCGGTGAACCGCTGGCTGGAGCGCTGCATCCGGCTCTCGGTGATGCGCTGCTCGGTGACGTCCTGCGCGGTGCCGACCATCACCGGGCCGTCCTTGCGCCCGGCGAACGACGCGCCACGGCAGCGGAACACCCGGATGGTGCCGTCCGACCGGACCACGCGGTACTCGCAGACGACGGGCTCGCCGGTGTCGGCCAGCTGCCGCCAGGTCCGGTCCACCCACGGTCTGTCCTCCGGGTGCACGAACTCCAGGTAGCCGTCGTACGTCATCACCTTGCGCGGCTCGACCCCGAACAGCTCGTAGAGCATCGTCGACCACACAGACTCGCCGGTCGCGGTGTTCCACGCCCACGTGCCGAGCAGGGCCACGCGCTGGGCGTCCTCGAACAGCCGCCGGTCCAGGCCGCGCTGGCGGTCCGGGTCCCGCATCGTGGTGATGTCCTGGATGATCCCGCGGGTCTGGCGGATCTTGCCGTGCTCGTCGAACACCGGCTGGGCTCGCACCAGGAAGAGCTTGTCGCCGTCCCGTTCGCGGAGTTCGAGCTCGATCGGCTCGTCGTCGTCCAGCTGCATCAGCCGCTCGCGGAACTCCACGACCGCGGGGAGGTCCTCGGGGTGGGTGCTGAACAGGAGCTGCGCCTCGGCGTCGTCCGCGCCGACCGGGATGTCCAGCAGCTCGTAGAGCGGCTCGCTGTAGAAGGTGCGCCCGCTGGTCACGTCGTGCACGAAACTGCCGAATCCGCCGACCCGCTGCGCGTCCAGCAACTCCTCGGGGCTGAACTTCTGCGTGGTCGCCGGCGAGAAGACCACGGTGGACGGGCCGTCCCCATTGCCCATCCGCAACGCCGTTACCTCGACAGAAGAGCCGTCGGGCCGCAGCACCCGCTGCCCGCAGTCGTCCTCGGCCAGCAACCCGGCCAGCGACTGCCCGATCAGCTGATCCGGCGAGCGCACCCCGGCGAGCAGCGCGGCACCGGCACTGGCCTGCACGACCAGCCCGTCCGAACACCGGACCCAGCCGGCTCCGGACAGCACGGAATCCCGCGCCGCCCCAGCGGGCTCGACCAGTTCGGCCACGGTGCCACCCTTCCCCGCGCCTCGTTTCAGGCGGGCCCGTCGGGTTCCCACCGCCGCGATCAGGTTACCGCCCCGAAGGAT
>CBIMJO010001567.1:0-2754 GCA_966244135.1 uncultured Actinocrispum sp.
TCGTCCGCGAAGGCCGCTGGGTCGTCGGCGACACCTACCGCGGCACCGCGGTGATCGGCTCCGGCGTGATCGACCTGCGCCACGCCCAGTTCACCGGCCCCGAGACCACCATCCACGTCACCGCGTGGGTCAGCTCGGTCTACGTGGTGGTGCCGGACGACGCCGAGGTGCGGGTCCAGGGCACCGGCGTGCTGGGCGGGTTCGACCTGGACCGGGAGAGCGCGCATCCGGCGACCCGCCGGATCACCGTCACGGGCACCTCGGTCTGCAGCAGCGTCCACGTCGTCCACGAGCTTCCCCCGGTCAAACAACGACGGCTGCTCAAGCGCCGACGGTAGCCACGAACTTCTCGATCACCGCGTAGTCCTGGGACATCACACCGACATAGCCGTCCGGGCGGACCAGCACGTACGTCCCCGGGGTCACGTCGTAGATCCGGAACGCCTCGGGGTCGGTCACTTCGATCCCCTCCGGGGTGCCGAACCCGAGCAGCGTGAACTGCGGGCCACGGAACACGTCGAACAACGTCCGCCCATCACCGACCGGACCGTCCGGCGCGCGGTCACCGGCCACCACCGAGCCGGGCTCGTCGCGGTCCTCGACCGCCAGTGGGCCATCGGCGTAGGTGATGCCGAGCTGACGTTCGTCCTTGCCGCGGCCCACGACGTTCTCCGACTGCAGCGACTCGCCCAGCAGCCGCTCGCTCAACCCCAGCACGTGCGCCGCGACCGGGAGCCGCTCCTGCTCGTAGGTGTCCAAGAGGTCCTCCGAGGCGCCCTGGATCACCGTGGCCAGCTTCCAGCCGAGGTTGTAGGCGTCCTGGATCCCGGTGTTCAGGCCCTGGCCTCCGGTCGGCGGGTGCACGTGGGCCGCGTCGCCGGCCAGGAACACGCGGCCGACCTTGAACTTCGTGGCCATCCGGATGTTCGGGCGCCACTCGGTCACCCACGTCAGGTCGCTCAGCCGGATATCCGACCGGCCGGTCCGCCGCGCCACCGCCGCCCGCAGTTGTTCCACAGTGGACAGATCCGGGTCGGGGGACGAGATGACCAGCTGGAACGAGTCCGTGCCGCCCATCGGGCACAGAGCCACCACATCGTTGCCGTTGCGCCACATGTGCCAGTGGTCGCGGTCCAGGCCCTCGACCTTCACGTCGGCCACGAGCATGCGGATGTCCTCGTTGGTCACGCCCTCGAACGGCACACCCAGCAGCCTGCGGGTCGGGCCCCGGCCACCGTCGGCGCCCACGAGGTAGGCGACCCGCACCTGCTCGGTCCCGTTGAGTGTCGCGGTGACCCCGTCGTCGTCCTGCTCGAACGCGGTCAACTCGGTGCCCAGCTCCACGGTCACCCCGTACTCGGCGAGCTTGCCGCGCAGCAAGTCCGCGGTGCGCCACTGCGGGATCATCCACGGGGTCGGATAGGGCACGTCCGCAGTGGGTTCGGTGCGCTCGGACATCTCGCCCTCCCAGACGACCTGGTCGCCCTGGTAGGCGCGCAGCGATGGGTAGGTCGAGCCGTGCGCGAACACCTCGTCCAGCAACCCTAGGTCGTTCATCACCTCCAGGGTGCGCGGCTGCATCCCCCGTCCGCGTGAGCCCTTCGCGAACTCGGTCTCCTTGTCGATGATCCGGCAGGCCACGCCGCGCCGGGCCAGGTCCAGCGCCAGCGTCAGTCCGGTCGGGCCCGCTCCCACGATCAGCACATTCATGATCCCTCTCCTTAACGTCGTTAAATCTAACGTCATTAAGCTAGCTTTAATGCTGTTAAGCTGTCAACCCGGAAGGGAAGGTGATCTTGGGTGGCCCTGGATCGGGAGATCGTCGTCCGGACCGGCCTGGCCGTGCTCAACGACGTCGGCCTGGACGCGCTCACCCTGCGCAAGATCGCCTCGGAGCTCAACGTCCAGCCGCCCGCGCTGTACTGGCACTTCAAGAGCAAGCAGGACCTGATCGACGAGATGGCCACCACGCTGATGCGCGACGGGATGGTGGACATCCCGCCGGACACCGGCTGGCGCGAGCTGGCATTGCTGTATGGCAACGGCTTGCGCGAGATGCTGCTGCGCTACCGCGACGGCGCCAAGATGTTCGCTGGCACCCTGCTGCGCGACCCGGTCGTCTACCAGCAGCAGGAGGCGGCGTTCCGGGTCTTCACGACCGACGGGTTCTCCGTGGCCGACGCGGCCACCGCGCTCAACACCGTGTACTGCTTCACGATCGGGTTCCTCATCGAGGAGCAGGCGGTCTACCCGCACCCCGGTGAACGCAGCCCGGACTACGACATCGACAAGCGCACCGAGCGGATGGCCGACCAGGATGTGCCGCTGTCCGCCGAGGCCGGCAAGACGCTGTTCGACGACTACGACGCCCGTTACCAGCGGGGTCTGGACGCGATCCTGACCGGGATCGCGTCCTGGCTACGCGTTGCCGAGTGACGGCACCAACGCGATCGCGAACACCCCATAGAAGATCGCGGCGATCGACAGCCGCGACACGGTCAACCGGCCCGACCGCAGCGTCACCAACAGGTACAGCACCGCCAACAGAGTCACCGCACCCGCCGTGAGTAGCGTGTTGTCGAACCGCCACGGCGTGAACAGCAGGCCCAGTCCACTGGGGACGGTCGCCTGGATCATCATCGAACCGGAGATGTTGGCCAGCGCCAGCTTGGTCTTGCCCTGACGGACCCAGATCACCGCGTTCATGATCTCCGGCAGCTCGGTCGCGATCGGCGCCAGCAGCAGCGCGGTCAC
>CBIMJO010001568.1:0-2751 GCA_966244135.1 uncultured Actinocrispum sp.
TACCCCCTCGATTCACCGTATCGGTCAATACACTGTATCAAGCCCCACGCTGTATTGTCATGGCATGTTGGTGTGGGAGCGGCCGGAGCCGCCGGATCGACCGATGCCGGCCCCGCTGAGCCGTGAGCGGATCGTCCAGGCGGCGATCCGGCTCGCCGACGCGAACGGCCTGGACGCGGTGTCACTGCGCAAGGTCGCCGCGGCGCTGGACGTCGGACCGATGCGGCTGTACGGCTACATCGACACCAAGGAGGAGCTGCTCGACCTGATGGTCGACACCGTCCACACGGAGATCCGGCCGGCCGGCAGCGGCTGGCGGGAGGTGCTGCGTTCCTTCGCCGAAGCCACCCGGCAGGCCGCCCACCAGCACGAATGGCTCGCCGACCTGATCGGCGGGCGGCCCCAGCTCGGGCCGAACACGCTGGCCAGCGGCGAGGCCGTGCTGGCCGCGATGGGCGGCGTCGACCTCGACACCGTCGTGCCGGCGGTCGCGGCGGTCCATGCGTACGTGACCGGCGCGGTCCGCCGGGAGATCACCGAACGGCGCGCCGAGCGGACCTCCGGGATGGACGAGAAGCAGTGGCAAGCCACCTTCGGGCCCTATCTGGAGCGGACCTTCGCCACCGGCCGGTTTCCCGCGCTGGCCACGGTCGTCCGCGACGGCCCCCACCTGGATGCCGACCAGACCTTCTGGACCGGCCTCGACTTCCTGCTCGACGGCATCGAAGCCCGTATCTCACGCTGACCAGCGTGAGCCGGGCTCTCGCGGGCAGGTGGTGACCCGCAAGAGCCCGGCGCCGCATCAGGTCCGGTACCGGAAGAGGATCCGGCCGCGGTCGAGGTCGTACGGGCTCAGCTCGATCAGGACCCGGTCGAACGGCATGATCTTGATGTAGTTGCGCCGGATCTTCCCGCTGATGTGGGCGAGCACCCGGTGCCCGTTGGCCAGTTCCACGCGGAAGGTCGCGTTGCGAAGGCACTCCACGACGGTGCCTTCCACCTCTATCCCCGTTTTACCCATCAGCGCAGCACCAGTTCCAGGTTGCTGCCCACGCGCCGCGCACCGAATCCATCGAACAGCGCCACAGCGGCGGTGTTCGACTCGTTCAGCTCGGCCGACGCCGTCTCGATGCCACGCTCGTGCAGCGAACCCAATGCGTGGCCTAACAACGCGCGCGCGACGCCACGACGCCGCTCCCCGGCACGGACCGCGATCAGTCCGATCCGCGGCAGCCGCCGCACCTGCGTCACGCGGATCAAACCGACGTAGCGGCCGGATTTCGTTGCCACCGCGTACTTCGACGGGTCCACCACGCCCGGGCCCAGCAGCTCGGCGGGCATCTCCTGCCAGCCGACGCTCGCTTCGACCTCCTCGCGGATCGCGCGGTCCAGTTCGGACAGTGGTCGTTCTTCGGGGGAGATCACCGGCACGTCGGACGGTCGCGCCGGGCGGGTGGGGATCAGGCATTCCCATTCCCGGCGGCGGACCGAGAACCCGGCGGCGCGCCAGTGGGACGTCAGATCGGCATCAGCTTCGTCGACCACTGTGTACAGCGGTTTCGGCAATGCCGGCAGCATCTCCCCGGCCAAGCGGCCGAACGCGTCGTCGCGCCAGACGTCGATGCTCAGGAACGCCCGTCCATCAGGCCGCCGGGAAACCTCGCCGCGGCCGATCACCCGGTCGTCGTCGAGCGCGTGCCAGCAGCTCTCCGACACCCGGGTCACACACAAAGAATCCAAGGTAATCACCCTTCGGGATGTGTACACCGAAGGCGCTCCCAGGCGGACCCCTAGCCGCCCGACCGTGACGACGAGGGGAGCACCCACATCGAAACAGTGTTCATGGGTCCTCACCTCCTGGGCTCGATGCCACGGTTGAAGGGCAAGTTACCGGCGCCCCGCAACCGCGTCCACCGGATTTCCGGCGGACGCGGCACCGCGAGTACTTCACACAGATCATCGGGTGGGTTCAGGCTCAGACTCGCGCGCCCGCCAGCCGCTCGATGTGGGACGCGCTGAGTGCGCCGGCATCGTGTTCCTGGTATTCGGTGGCGAATGCCCGCGCCCGTGCCCGGAACTGCGGGCTGTCCAGCACTTTCCGCACGGCGGCGCGGATACGGCGCTCCGGTGGTGTGGCGGTGCGCAGGTTCAGCCCGGCGCCGGCGCGTTCGACACGGGCGGCGACCTCCGGTTTGTCTTCGCTCTTGCCTGCTACGACCAGTGGCACACCGTGCGCGAGGGCGAGTTGCACCCCACCGAAGCCGCCGTTGGTCACCATCAGGGAGACCTTCGGCAGCAGCCGTTCGTAGGGCAGGAACGGTGCCGCGTAGGCGTTCCGCGGCAACGAGTCCACGGTGTGCGCGCCGGTGCTCGCGACCACGACGACGTCTTCGTCGGCGAGTGCGCGAATCGTTGGCAGCACAAGCTGGTTCAGGTCGGTGTCGGCGACCGTGCCCTGGGTGACGTGCACGATGGGACGGCGCTCGGCCACCATCCGGTCCCACCATGGGGGTAATGGCGCTGTGGTCACCGGGTCGACGAGCGCGCCGACGAACCGCACTTGCGGCGGCATGTGGTCGCGCGGGTGTTCCAGGCTCTCCACGCCGTTCTGCAGATGCAAGTGCCGGGACAGGGTGGCCAGGCCGCGTTCCTCGGGCAGGGGCAGGCCGAGGCCGGTGACCACCCGGTCGCGGTGATCGTTCACCGGCTTGAAAACGACCATGTCCAGCAAAAAGCGCACGGCCGAATTGC
>CBIMJO010001569.1:0-2748 GCA_966244135.1 uncultured Actinocrispum sp.
GGGGCGGGGCCGGCCGGGTTGGTGCTTGGCAACCTGCTGCGGGCCGAGGGGATCGACTGTGTCATCGCCGAACGACGCAGCCGCGACCACGTCGAACAGCGCGCCCGTGCCGGGTTCCTGGCCGCGAACAGCGTCCGGATCCTGACCCGGCACGGACTCGCCGCGGGGCTCGAAGCCGCAGGTCAGCGGCACGACACCTGCGCATTCCGCGGTGAGCATGGGCAGTTCGAGCTGAAATACAGCCAATTGGGCCGCGGCGAGATCCACACCGTCTATCCACAGCAGTTCCTCGTGCGCGACCTGATCGCGGAGTTCCTCGACCGCGACGGCGAGATCCGGTTCGGCACCGGGGTCACTGCGGTTGACGCCCGGCAAGGTGAAGTCACGCTGGACAACGGGGACACTGCCCGGGCTCGTTTCGTGGCCGGGTGCGACGGCCAGCACGGTGTCTCGCGGCAGATGGTGCCGGGCAAAACCTACCGGCGTGACCACGGCATCTCGTGGCTCGCGCTGCTGGCCGAAGCGCCGCCGAGTATGGCCTCCGTCATGTATGCCATCCACCCCAACGGTTTCGCCGGGCACATGGCCCGCACCGCGACGGTCACCCGCTACTACCTGCAGGTACCGAAGGGCGAGGATCCCGCGTCCTGGCCGGACGAACGCGTGTGGGACGAGCTGAACCTCCGGATGCGCGCCGACCGGTACGGCTCGCTGAAGCAGGGCCCGATCATCGAGCGCCGCATCGTGGACATGACTTCCTTTGTGCGGGAACCGATCCAGCACCGCCGGCTGTTCCTCGCCGGCGACGCGGCCAGCCTGATCAGCCCGTCCGCGGCCAAGGGCGCCAACCTCGCGCTGATGGCGGCCGAGGTGCTCGCGAAAGCGTTGTCCCAGGCCATCAAGACCGGTGACAGCACGCTGCTGGACGGCTACAGCGCGGAATGCCTGCCGCGGATCTGGCGCGCGCAGGAGTTCTCGCACTGGATGATCAACCTGCTGCACGCGCCGGCCGGTGACAGCGAGGACGCGGCCTTCGCGAGGTCGTTGCAGCGCGCCAGGCTGGCGAGCCTGCAGTCCTCCCGCGCGCACCAGGACTTCTTCGCCGAGAACTACATCGGCGTCTGACCAAGCCCCGCTCGCCCGGCACCGCTTGATCGCTAGCTTGCTAGCATGCTAGCTTGGAGAGGTGGGTGAGGAGGACGTCAAGCAGTTCAATGTGTACCTGCCGGTCGGGTTGATCAAGCAGGTCAAGATCCATGCTGTCGAGACCGGGTCCTCGTTGTCGGCGTTGGTGGCCGACGCGTTGCGGGCCTACCTCGAGCAGCAGAGCCGAATGGAGAGGTGACGTGTCCACTACGGGCATTGATGCGGTGTTCCTGGAGACGCACAACTGGGGCAAGTCCGTGCGGTTCTTCCAGGCGCTGGGGTACAAGCTGGAGTTCGAGACCGACCACAACTCCGGGATGTTGCGCAACGGTGACGGTCCGTACCTATTCGTCTCCGAGGTCCCGGAGAGCCGGGCGACTGGCACGCAGATCGTGTTCAAGGCGGACGAGGGGTTCGAGCCCGATCCGGAAGTCGAGGTGGTGTCCCCGTTCGAGGACACGCACTATGGCACCACGGAGATGACGGTCCGCGACCCCGACGGCCGGACCTGGATCGTGCAGAAGCCGGGCAAGGGCTGAGGTCCGGTGGCCCGCCAGTGGTGGACGTTGCTGGTGGTCAGCGCGGCGACGTTCATGTTGCTGCTCGACGTGACCATCGTCGTCGTCGCGCTGCCGGAGATCCAGCGCAGCCTGGGGGCCGATTTCGCTGACCTGCAATGGATGACGGACGCCTACGCGCTCACCTTGGCCGCGCTGCTGCTGGTCTCCGGTTCGCTCGCGGACCGCCACGGGCGGCGGATGGTGTTCACCGCCGGTCTGGCGATCTTCACCGGGGGCTCGCTGCTCTGCGGGGTCGCGGCCGGCCCGGGGATGCTGATCGCCTCGCGGGCGGCGCAGGGCGCGGGCGGCGCGATCCTGTTCGCCACCTCGCTGGCCCTGCTCGCGGGCGCTTTCCAAGGCAGGCAACGAGGTGTGGCGTTCGGCGTGTGGGGCGCGGTGTCCGGGGTGGCCACCGCGCTCGGCCCGCTGCTCGGCGGCGTGCTCACCACCGAGCTCAGCTGGCGCGCGATCTTCCTGGTGAACCTGCCGATCGGCATCGCGGCCATCGCGATCGCCCTGCGCCAGGTGGACGAGGTCCGGGCGCCGCAGGCGGGACGGGTCGACTGGCTGGGCACGGTCACGCTGACCGCCGGGCTGTTCAGCCTGGTGTACGGGCTGATCCGGGCCAGTGAGACGACCTGGGGCGAGCAGCTGGTGATCATCTGCTTCGTGCTGGCGGCGGTGCTGCTGACCGGCTTCGTGATCATCGAGTCCAGAGTGGACGATCCGCTGGTCGACCTGTCGTTGCTGCGGACCAAGACGTTCCTCGGCGGGTCGGTCGCCGCGTTCACGATGAACGCCTCGCTGTTCGCGATGTTCCTCTACATCGTGCTGTACCTGCAGGAGGATCTGGGCTACAGCGCGCTGCAGACCGGGCTGCGGGTGCTTGTGGTGTCCGCGGGAACGATCGTGGCGGAGACCGTCTCGGGCCGGTTGTCCAGCCATGTCTCAGTGCGGTTGCTGATCGGGCCGTGCCTGGTCCTGGTCGGTGCCGGGCTTCTCGCTCTTGCAGTATCCGTCGCGTTTGCTAGGGCCGGGTGGG
>CBIMJO010001570.1:0-2748 GCA_966244135.1 uncultured Actinocrispum sp.
AGCTGCCGGTGGTCAGCGTGGCGTCCACCGCGCCGTCGAGTTCCTTGGCGGCCAAGGCGACTTCGGCGAGCTGCTCCGGTGTCTTGCGGACGATCGTGCGCCCGGCGGCCAGCGACACCTCGATACCGCAGAACGCGCACTGGTCCGCCGTGCCCCAGTAACTGCAGGTCTGTACCACCGTGCTGGCCACGGAGTCCAGGTGCAGCAAGGCGATCTTCCAGTACGGGATGCCGTCGGCGGTCTCCAGCTGGTAGTACCGGGGCTTTCTGGACCGTGACGCACCGGCCAGCCGCACGCCGTCGCGGTAGATGGCCTCACCGTCGTCCTCAGCGCGCAGTGTGTACGGCGAGGACTCCTTCGTTGGCACGGTGACCGACACGCCCTCGATCCACAACAGGCCCGAGTCGGACGGCCCGGCCCCGCCGCGGCGGGACTCGGTGGCCACCTCCAGCCGCAGGCCCACGCTCTGCAGGTCGTTCACCAGCACCGCGAGGTCCAGGGCTCGCTCGTTCTCGCCGAGCAGCACGGTCATCCCGCCGTCACCCACTTCCGGTTCACCGGCCCGCCCCGAGCTGGACGCTGTGCAGCGCGCAGGCCGCTGCGACCACGCTCACGCGGTCCACCGCGAGCAGCCCGCGGGGCTCGGCCTCCGCGAGGCTCAGCAGCGACGGATCGCTCTCGGCGCTGAGCAGGTCCCGCATGGTGGCGTCGCGCCTGCGCAGCTCGCCGATCACCCGCCCGACCGCCTCGACGACGTCCTTGTACGCGTCGGTGTCGGTGAGCGCCAACGGGTAGAGCCGCCGTTCCGCTGCCCTCCACCGTATACGCGCATTGGCGACCTCTGGGTCCATCCCCGCCGACCTCCTGGCAGACAGCCAAGCCCTTGACTATAGTGTACGACACGTTAACGATGGGCGATAGACCTGCGGTGGGGGTGGGAGCCCCCGAAAGGGGGCCGGTGAATAGACATGGACATCGCACTGGTCACCTACTCGACCAAGCCACGCGGCGGCGTGGTGCACACGCTGTCACTCGCCGAAGCGTTGTGGCGTCAGGACTTCCCGGTGCACGTGATCGCGTTGGGCGACCCGGCCAAGGGGTTCTTCCGGCACACCTCCGTGCCGCACACGATCATCTCGGCGCCGGAACGCAAGGGCACGCTGGAGGAACGCGTGTTCGCCGCGGTCGACACGATCGCGGCAGGGCTGAGCGGCACCCGCTTCGACATCCTGCACACTCAGGACTGCATCTCGGCACGTGCGGCGGCGCGGGTACGTGACCATGGCGCGCCGGTCACCGTTTTCCGCACAGTGCACCACGTCGACGACTTCACCTCCCGCGTACTGATCGACTGCCAGCGGCAGGCCATCATCGAACCGGACCGGCTCTTCGTGGTCAGCGAGCAGTGGCGGTCGGTGCTGCGCAAGGAGTACGGCGTCAGGGCCACCGTGATCCGCAACGGCGTCGATCCGCGGCGGTTCGGGCCGATCACCCTGCAGACCAGGCGCATCCTGCGGGAACAGGCTGGCGTGGAAGGAAAGTTCGTCTTCCTGTCGGTTGGTGGCGTGGAACCGCGCAAGGGTTCGACGCATCTGTTCGAGGCGCTGGCCAAGGTCAAGCAGAGCGCCGACGTCGCGCTCGTGGTGATCGGTGGTGAGTCCTTTCAGGACTACCAGGCCTACCGCGACGCGGCCTTCGCGTCCCTGCCGGGTCTCGGGCTCCAACTGGGCAAGGATATCGTGGTGCTCGGCACGGTCGAGGATGCCGAGTTACGCCAGTGGTACCGGGCCGCCGACGCGCTCGCGTTCCCGTCCACAAAGGAGGGTTTCGGCCTGACCGTGCTGGAGGCGATGAGCGCGGATCTCCCAGTGGTCACCAGTGATCTGCCGGTGTTCCGGGAGTACCTGAACCACGGCGAGAACGCGTTGCTGTCCAAGGTGGGCGACAGCGCGGACCTCGCGGCCGCGCTGCTCCGTATCGCCTCCGAACCCGGCCTGCGCACAGCGTTACGCGCCAACGCGCACCGCGTGCTCAGGCACTACACCTGGGAGGCCGCGGCGACCAGGCACCGCGACCTCTGGCTCAGACAGTCCAGGTGTTGAGCTGGAAGGCGCCCGCCTTCCACGCGGTCAGCGCCGCGTCCAGCACGTCCAGCGGGTTGAACGCCTTCACGCCCGGAATCAGGTCGTCCTCGCGGAACCCGTACAGCGCGCCCATCGCGAACCGGCAGGCGTAGATCGTGCCGCCCTCCTTGAGGATGGTCTTCAGCTGGTTGTTGATCGCCAGGTGGCCCGGGAAGGCCTCCTCGCCGACCCCGGGGTAGCCGCGGGTGCCGGAGGCCATCAGCACACCGGGTCCATAAAGGATGATCGACACGTCGAAACCCTTGCGGATCAGCCGGGTCGCGGTGAGCAGGTTGACCAGGCCGACCGAGCCCTCGTAGGGCACGGTGTGCAGGAACACGAACGCCTTCTCACCGGGGTTGGCCTTGATGTCGTCGAACAGCTTCTCCTCGGCGTTGAACAGGCGCTCACCCTGCTCGGGCAGCTCGGTGGTGACTGTCTTGGGCATACCGCTCTCCTTGTGTCTGAAGTGGACTCCTCATACCGCCGGCCCGAGCGGCTTCGGCGGCGGCTGCCAGGATCGCCGGTGGCTGCCGGGCATCATGTGCAGCACCCGCCGCCGCAGCGACCACGGCAGCACGCGGTAGACCGGCGCGAACACCCGCAGCCAGAACCAGTCCTTGGC
>CBIMJO010001571.1:0-2748 GCA_966244135.1 uncultured Actinocrispum sp.
CCGGATGCCGTTGTTTTTTGCCGAGCCGGTGCCGCTGGCGTAGATGCCGACGGCGTCGTAGGGCGAGGACCGCCAGGCATCCATTGTGGACTGTGAGGGCGCGGCACAGACGTCGAAGCCCTTGCCCTTGAACGTTCCCGGCGCCACGATCGGCGCCAGAGCCGGACGTTTGGCCGTTGGAGTCAACTCGGCGCGTTGCCCACCGGGAGCAAGCCGTGCGCCGGCGAGGATCTTGCGGACCGCGGGCTCGTTGTCGCCGGAATGTGCCGCGGTCACCAGGACTCCGGCGTCCTCGACGGAGACCTGGATGGTGCCGTCGCGGGACTCGATGTCGGCGGGCGGGGTCGCCGTGCCGGGGTCGGCGGTGGTGATCCGGTCGGGCACCTGCTCCGGCGGGATGTCCGCGATCGGCTCGACCACCAGGCCCGCGGTCCGCCCCGCGAGCTTGGCGGGGCAGTCCGGCCGAGCACTCTGATGTCCTAAGTAGACGGTCTCGGTGTCGAACCGGACGCAGGCGGACGGGTTCGCGGCGAGATCGACCACGCGCCAGCCGGCGGGAACGTCCACCTGGTAGCCGTGGTAGGTGATCGTGTGCGCCGCGGCGGCCGCCGCGGGCACCGCTCCCCCGGCGGCGAGCAGCACGGCAAGCGCTGTGACGGCCCGCCTTGTCGAATCGATCATCGGCACTCTCCTTGACGGCACGAGGCCCGTCACGCTAAGGGCGTTTTCCCAGTGCCAGGAAGCGTTTCCGTCGTGGTGGAAAGGTTTCCCACCGCCCGAGCGGACGCAATACGGTCGCGCCCCATGACACGGTTGATAGCGGTGCTGACCGCCTTCGTGGCCCTGTTGCTGGGCATAGCCGGAACGGCGGCCGCGGCCGCACCGCCCGCCTGGCCGCTGGTGGAGGCGGACAGCACCGGCCCCGAGGTGACCTCGGCCCAGTACCTGCTGCGCCAGCAGGGTGCCCAGATCGACGCGGACGGGATCATGGGCCCGAAGACGACCGCCGCGATCAAGGCGTTCCAGTCCTCGCACGGCCTGGAAGCGGATGGGCTCGTTGGGCCGCTGACCTGGGCAAAGCTCGTGGTCACGGTCGACACCGGGTCGTCTGGCGAGGCGGTGCGCGGCGCTCAGCATCAGCTCGTCCGGCACGGCTACAGCCTGGCGACCGACGGCGTGTTCGGTCCGGGCACGGCCACCGCGGTCACCGACTTCAAGACCAAGCACGGCCTGGCCTCGACCTCCCAGGTGGACGCCACCACGTGGCAGTGGCTGATCGGCGCCACGCCGACGATCAACGGCTGGTCCCTGCCTCTGGCGCACAACGCCCTGCCGCGCAGCGAGTACGACGACCCGCACCACGACTACCCCGCCGTCGACCTGCCGGTGGGCACCGGAACCCGCGCCCTTGCCGTCATCTCCGGCACTGCTAGCAGGGTCGATGACGACACGTGTGGCCGCGGCATCGTGATCACCGCCAACGGGGTCCGCTACATCTACTGTCACCTGTCACAGTGGTCGGTCGCCACGGGTACTGCCGTGCAACCGGGCCAGCTTGTCGGGCTGACGGGGGCGACGGGGCACGTGACAGGTCCGCACCTGCACTTCGGGATCAAGATCAACGGGGTCAGCCACTGCCCGCAGAAGCTGCTGCTGGCCCTGTACGACGGCCAGAACCCACCCGCGCCGAGCAGTTTGCCCACGTCAGGCTGTTTCTACTGACAGTCAATCTTTAACGGTGTAGCTCTACAACTTTGGCGGTATTTTTCCCCAAGACCATCCCGGCGAGCCCCTTTGGTGCCCTAGCATCTGCCGCGCAGTGCAGGGGACTAAAGGGGGTTCGCTGTGTTGAGGATCTTCTTCACACCCGACGACCTGGCCCGGACGCGGATCGCGGCGGCGCCGCATCCGATGTGGGAGATCCTGCTCAGCCTGTACCGGCTGCGGCGGCGCCCCGGCGACATCCTCTTCGACGACTGGCGCAGATCGGTGGGTCCGCGCGCCCCTCGCTCGATCCGCCTGCTCACCGACCTGGTGCCGGTCTCCGGGTACGCGGCGGACTTCCTCACCCCGATGGACATGTCTCTCGCGGACGGCCTGGAGTCGTTGCGCCGCACGCCGAAACGACGGCTGCGCAAGGATCTCGGCGTCCTCGCCCAGGACCGTCCGCTGCCCTCGTGGACCTCTCGCCTGGCCGACGGTGACAGCTCGACCGTGGTCCGGCTCAGCAACGCCGTCGAGCAGTACTTCACGGCGTGCCTGGCGCCGTTCTGGCGGCACATCCGCGGCCAGGTCGAGCACCAGCGGGCCCGCCAGGCCGCCCTGATGGCCGACGGCGGCTGCGAGACCATGCTGGAACAGCTGCATCCCACCGCGCGGTGGCGGTATCCCGTGCTGGAGCTGGGTTATCCGGTCGACCATGAACTCCGGCTGAACGGCCGCGGCCTGCGGCTGGTGCCGTCGTTCTTCTGCCAGGGCCTGCCCACGACCTTCTACGACAGCGACTTCGAGCCTGCCCTGGTGTACCCGATCCGGCACACGATCGGCTGGTCCACCCAGGACGGTCGCCCGCTGGCCTCGCTGCTCGGCCGTACCAGGGCCAAAGTCCTGGAGGCGATCAGCGAAAGCCCGTGCACCACCAGCGAAGTGGCCCGCCGCACGGCCACCACGCTGCCCACCGCGAGCCAGCAGGCCTCCGCGTTGCGTGCCGCCGGCCTGGTCACCAGCCGCCAGAACGGTCAGGCCATG
>CBIMJO010001572.1:0-2745 GCA_966244135.1 uncultured Actinocrispum sp.
TGACGGGCTTGAGGTCCGGCTCGGCGGGCTCGGTGTCGATGGTGGCGGTGGCCACCGCGGGGAGCGCCGGGGGCGGCTGGGTGCCAAGGGGTTCAGTAGTCATGCGGACTCCGTTGTCTCGACCAGGCTGCCGCGGCTGTGGTGGCGCGCGCAACCAAGCTTTGAGCAGTGACGGTACGTCTCGCTGATTGCGCGCGCAAGCAGAACCTTTCCTGCTACTCTGCGTGTGGTTGCGCGCACAAGCACACGCTGGGGACAACACATGGTTGACGGTGACGTGAAGGACAAGAACGGCCGGAGGGTGACCGCGGCCGACGTGGCGCGGTCGATCGGGGTGTCCCGGGCGACCGTGGGGTACGTCCTGAACGACACGCCGGGCGCCCGCATCTCCCCGGAAACGCGCGAGCGGGTCCTGCAGGCGGCCGAGCGGCTGGGCTACCAGCCCAGCACGGTCGCGCAGGCGCTGGCGCGGGGCCGGTCGCGGATCGTCCTCATCGTGCTCCCCGACTGGCCGCTCGAGTTCTCCCTGCGCACGCAGCTGGACGAGGCGGCCCGGGTGCTGGACGAGGCGGGCTACGCGACGATCACTTACACCCACCACGAGTCCGAGCACGTTCAGCCGCTGTGGAAGCTCGTCGAGCCGGAAGTCGTCGTCGGCCTGATCCCGTTCACACCCGACGACGTGCGGTCCATCCGCGCTGCCGGGATCACGCGCATCGTGCCGGATCCGGAAAACCACCTCGAACTCGACGCCATGCAGGTCGTGCTCGCGGGCCCCCAGCTGCAGGTGCGTCACCTTGCGTCCCTCGGCCACCGCAAGCTGGCTTTCGCGGCGACGCCGGACATGCGTCTGGCCAGCCTGTCCGCGGTCCGCCAACGCGCGGTGGAACGGGAAGCGGCCCACTTGGGGCTGGAGTTGCTCGGCGCTCGTCCGATCGATTACCGGGACGGCGATCCGGCGGGGGTGCTGCACGAGTGGCTCGCGGCCGGCGTCACCGGCGTGGCCGCGTTCAACGACGAAGTCGCGGGAACGATCGTGGGCACCGCGGTCCGCGCCGGCATTTCGGTGCCGGAAGAACTGGCGGTGATCGGACACGACAACACGCCGTTGGCGTCCTATTTCGCCCCGAGGATTTCCACGGTCGGCCTCGACAGCGTGGGCGTCGGCCGCTGGATGGCCGACCAGGCTGTCAGCAGCGCCGAAGGACAGCCGGTGAAAGCCGATTTCCCGGAGCCTGCAACCTTTTTGATCGAGCGCGAATCAACCGTCGGTCGAAAGGAAAGTTGAACGGCGCCACGTACACCGATCTCTGGCCGTGCCTCGCGGACGAAGCGGGCCAGCTGCGCACCGAGTACACCCAGGACATGCTTCACCTCAACGGCGCCGGGTACGCGGCCTGGGTCAGAGAACTGCGGCCGCACGTCGAGGCTTTCGCCACCCGGTGCGAGAACCTGGTGTCCTGACCCGTCGCGGCACCGTGACCGAGTGTGCCTGGATCTGCTCGCCGAGGACGGGGTGCTCACTGGAACCGAAGGGGCCGAGGAGATCGATACCGGTGACGAGGCGGTAGAGCGTTGGGGCGCTGATCTCCAGAACGCCGCACAGGATCTTCCTGCACGGTGCCATCGAAACTGCGCCTCAGCAGATCGAAGGCACGATCCTCGGCCTCCACCCGCACGCGGACGGAGACCTGAACGGCCCGGAGTCCATGACGCTTGCGACCGAACAAATCGCTGCACTGCTGGGTACGGCCGGTCTACTCGGCTCTGCGGATTGACTTCGCCAGTGCTCTTGAGGCCGCAGGCCGTTGAAGGACACGAAGCAGGCTGGCATGACCAAACGTCGGGATTCCCTCCGGGCATGATCGCGCTCAGCGGCCGGCCATCGCCTCGGGTTCACCGAAATGCTCGGCGCGGGTGGACGGCTCTGATCCACGGCTGTCCACCCGCGCCGGCTATACCTCGCAGCTGTCCACGTGCGTGCCGGGACCTGCCGTGAACCCGAGCCCGTCCGGCAGGGTCACGGTGGCGGTGGCCCCCGGTGGAACCGTGACAGTCAGGTGGAAGCGGCCACCCTCGATCCGCCAGTCCGAGGTGATGCGTCCGTGGACGGAGTCGAATTCGGCTCCGGCCCAGGTGAGGCCGCCGCCCGGCTCGGGGCGGACCTCGAAGTGCCGGTAGCCGGGCGCGTCCTCCCGCAGCCGGATGCCCGCGGTGTGCCGGTGCAGGAACGACACGACCGCGCCCTTGCTGTAGTGGTTGAGGGAGGCGTGCGGGGTGCCGTGCTCGTCGATGCCGTCCCAGAGTTCCCAGATCGTCGTCGCGCCGCGGTCGATCATGGTCAGCCAGGAGGGCGACGTGTCCTGGAACAGCAGCTCGTAAGCCACGTCGAGGTGTCCGGTGTCGGCGAGGACGGGCAGCAGGTACGGCGTCGCCAGGAAGCCGGTGCCCACGTGGGTGCCCGCGTCGCGGATCAGCGTGACGAGCCGGTCCGCCGTGGCGGCCCGCAGATCTTCCGGTACCAACTCGAAGGCGAGCGCGCGCACGTACGTCGCTTGGGTGGCGGGGGTGAGCGAGCCGTCGTCGGCGATGAACTCCGTGCGCCAGGCGTCGAGGGCGTTGGCCGCGAGCTGCCCGTACCGGTCGGCGTCGTCGTGGTGGCCGGTCATGGCGGAGATGCGGGACAGCAGGGAGGCCGAGCGGTACAAGTACGCGGTGGCCACGGCGCCGTGGTCTGCGGTGCGG
>CBIMJO010001573.1:0-2741 GCA_966244135.1 uncultured Actinocrispum sp.
CCGCGTGGCCGCCATCCACTTCTTCTCCGTGGACCATGAAGACAGCACCATCGACTCGATCGCCTTCGACACCCTCCACAGTGGACCAGGCCACCCCCGCCGCCCAGCCGGGGTCCGCGCCGGAAACACTGTCCCGCAACGACGCCCGGTTGTGCCCCAACGCGTCGCTGGACGACAGTGCCACGGTCCGCCGGTCCGGAGCGAACACGACGGAGGACACCCGCTCGTCGCCGACCGGGAAACTGGTGAGCACGCGGCCGGACGGAACCTCCTGCACCGTCACGTGACGCTCGTCGCGGCGGCTGACCGCCATCGACCGCCCGTCCGGCGCGAGGGCCACATTGGGAGCGCCATTGCTGCCGGCGACGGTGATCTGAACGCCGCTGCCGAGGTCCCGGACGGTGACATCCGGCGGGCGCTCGAGCCTGGCCAGCGGGTCCTCGGTCAGCTGTTCCCGGCCATGGAAGCGTCCCGCATCAGCGGACTGATACGCAGCGAGCGAAAGAGCACCATTCTCGGAAACCTCGACCGCCGTTTTCCGCGCAAGCGCGTGCCATCGGCATTCCCACTCGGCCGTGTCGCCGCCGCACGCCCGCACATACGCGAGCGTCACCGCCAGCGTCGGCAACCGGCGGCCACTGGCTGCCTCCGACGACGTCGCCGCCGAGTAGTGCGCCTGCCGCCCCAGTTCCCGGTACGGCGGACTGCCCGCGCCGGCTCGCAACCCCGCTGCGAACTCGGCCAGAACCCCATCCGCGACCGGCTGCTCCCGTCGAGACACCCCATCACCCCCACGAACCAGTGCGCGATGGCAGCCGTAACGGTTCCCTAATGTGCGCAATCGATCCGGGTGTCCGTGGTGAGGCTACGGTCGCCGGGTGTCACGTTCGCAATGGCTCTGGGCCGCTCTGCTGGCCGCGCCGGGGCTGATCCTGGCCGGGTTCGGGGTGTTCCATCCGGCGCCGCTCGAGGTGGACACCGCTCAGTGGTGGACGACCTTGCATGTGTTGCTGTTGCCGGTGTTTCCGCTGCTCGCCGCGGCCCAGTGGGTTCTGTTGACGGGTGCGTCGCCCGTGTTGCGCTGGACCGGGAGGGTGGCGGCGTTCGGGTTCGCGGCGTTCTATGGCGGGCTCGACGCGGTGGCCGGGATCGCCGCTGGAACCGTGGCGCACACCCAGCATGAGGTCGGCCCGGTCACTTTTGCCGTGTTCTCCATCGGTGACACGCTCGGCTACATCGGCGCGGCCTGTTTCCTGGCCGCGAACGTTGCCATCGTGGCCGCGATCGCGTTGCGCGCGGGCTGGCGGGTGCTGCCTGGGGCCGTGTTGCTGCTGGCCGCGAGTGTCTCGTTCATCGACAGCCACATCTTCTGGCCGCGCGGGGTGTTCACCATGGTCGCCGTGGCCGCGGGGATGTTCCTGCTATCGGTGCACGTCAGGCTCAGTCCTCGGATGTATCTTCGGCAAACATCCACCCAGGAGCCTTGACCAACGTTTACAGCCCTGTAATGATCGGATGTCCTTCCGCCGCCTGGGACCACAACGAGAGGCGATGGGCCATGCGGTTTCGATGGCGGCTGGTGTGGATTTTCGTGATCCTGGCCGGTCTGCTCAGCGCTCCGGTGAGCGCGGAGGTGCAAAATCCCCGGCAGGCGTGGTTACGGGCGTCGACGGCCGGGCTTTTCCTGCACTGGGGCATGTTCACCGCGCCGCGGCACCTGGACTGCGCCGCGTGGGAACACGACGTCACGGCGGGTGGGTGGACGCCGGACTACTGGGTGGACGAGGCGCGCAAGCTCGGCGCGTCCTACATCGTGCTGGCGACGTTCCACAGCAGGCTCGGGTACGCGCGGCCGTGGCCATCGGCGATCCCGGGCAGCTGCTCGACCCAGCGTGACCTGCTCGGCGAACTGGTCAACGCCGGGAAGGCCAAGGGCGTCAAGGTCATCCTCTACATGACCGACGACCCGCAGTGGCACAACGAGGCCGGCATCGAGACGTTGAACTCGGCCGCGTACTCGGCCTACAAGGGCCACCAGGTCGACCTGACCACCCGGCGCGGCTTCGGCGAGTACAGCTACGACCTGTTCTTCGAGGTCATGCAGCGGTATCAGGACCTGGCCGGGTTCTGGATCGACAACGACAACGAGTACTGGGAGGACAACCACCTCTACGAGCAGATCCGCCAGCTGCGGCCGTCCTGGTTGCTGAGCAACAACAACGAGGACACGCCGATCATGGAAACGGTCAGCAACGAGCAGAAGACCGGCATGACCCCGGCCTACGACTACCCGCAGGCCGTCTACACCTCCCAACCCCGGCTCACCGAGGCGGACTTCAAGCTGCCGTCGAGCGGTGCCTGGTGGTACGACGGCTCGAACCCGTCCGTCGACCGCGCGCTCACCCTCGGCCGCCTGATCACCAACGCGGGCTCGTCGGTGAAGGCGCTCATGGCGGAGACCGCCCAGGTCAACGGCAAGTTCCCGGCCAACCAGACCGCCTTCAACACCTTCGCCGACTCCTACCTGGACCCGATCTGGGAATCCCTGCACGGCACCGAGGGCGGTGGCTACATGTACGGCGGCCTCAAACCCGGCGCCTGGAACGACGGCGCGTACGGCGCCACGACCATCGCCAAGGGCGACCCGGACCGGCAGTACATCCATGTCCTCACCCCGCCCAGCACGTCCACCCTGCGCGTCCGCGACAACGGCTACCGCGTCGCGTCGGTCACCAACCTCC
>CBIMJO010001574.1:0-2739 GCA_966244135.1 uncultured Actinocrispum sp.
GCGGCTGCCTTCACCTACCGGCTGAACTGGGCGCCCACGGGGTCACCGTATGGCGCGACGCACTGCGTCGACCTGCCGTTGCTGCTCGGGTCCTCGTCCGCGTGGGGCGAGTCCGAGCTGATCGGCTCCGAGCCGTGGCACGTGGTCGAGGCGTACGGCCGGGCCATGCGCCGAGCGTGGGCGACGTTCGCCCACACGGGTACACCTGACACCGCGACGGGCGATCTGCCGATCGACTGGGCTACTGCTCGTACCAGCGGCCGATGATCTCGCCGGTCTTGCCGTCGATGACGAAGTGCGGGCCGCCGCCCAGTGACATCTCGTCGATGAGGTCGTAGTCGATCCGCCAGTTGCCGTCCTCGGCGGTGGCGGTGACGGTGTAGATGCTCAGGTCGCGGTAGGCCTGGGCGGCTTCCTCGGCGGCGGTCGCCCGGGCGGCCTCTTCGCTGATCACGGCGTCAACCTACAGCTCGTCATGGTCGTCATCGAGAGTGGCCTGCGGGGCGGTCCCGCCGGTCGCGCCAGGGAACCCGCGGTCGCCCGCGAGGTGCGCGCGGCCCACACCGGTGGACGTGTCCGACACGTTGACCACCGCCGGGAACGCGCCGCGGATGAGCAGCGGGATGCCGTTGCGGTTGGCCCAGTTGACGTCCGCGCCGGACGCGAACGGCGAGCCCCACACGGGTCCCACGTTCGGGTGAGTGTGAAATCCGCCGATCGTGATGGCGTGCTCGGGCGGGCTGGGATCGTTCAACGGCAGCGACGCCTGGGCGCCCGGTTCGGCACGGGAGGTGCTGATGGTGTTGGTGATGATGTCGAGGTAGATGTAGCCGCCCTCCTCGTGCACCCCCGGCGGGGCGGGCGCGGGCGGCTTCGGCGTGATCGCCGCTCCTGACACGGCCCACGCGGCGGCCATCGCGGCCTGGACCGTGGCGTCGGACAGCAGGGTGCCCGCGCCCGGGATGGTGCGGCCGAACAGCTCGACGCATTTGGCGAAGTCGTCCCAGGAGAGGTAGTCGGCGAGCTGGAGCAGGAACGGCTGGTCGGCCAGGGCGGTGGCCTTGTCGCTGGAGGCGTTGATGACGTTCTTGAACTGCCCATAACCGCAGCCCTCGTTCGCGAGCCAGCGCAGCTTGTCCTGCAACGCCCACCCGAGGTCGGTGACCAGCGTTTCCATCGTCGCGTTGGTGCAGACGTCGACGAAGAAACTCCGCCAGGCGTCCGTCTTCAGCGAGTCCCGCTCGGCCTGGCTCGCCGCCTTGATCCACGGCTGCACGGTCGGGTAGTCCAGCTCCAGCTGGGTGATGGTCAGCTCGGCGTGCAGCCAGGTCAGCTTGGTGACCAGGTCGAAGCGCAGGTCGTTGAGCGCGGTCACCATCGTGGCGTTCGTGCACACATCCACGAAGAAACCGCGCCAAGCGTCGGTCTTGAGCGCGTCCCGGTCGCTCTGGCTCGCAGAGGTGATCCACGGCTGGATCGTGGGGTAGTCCAGCTCCCAGCTGGTGATCGTCATCTCGGCGTGCAGCCAGGTCAGCTTGGTCTGCAGGTCGTAGTTGAGGTCGTTGAGCGCGGTCACCATGGTCGCGTTCGTGCACACATCCACGAAGAAACCGCGCCAGGCATCGGTCTTGAGGGCGTCCCGCTCGGACTGCGGCGCGGCCGTGACGAGCGCCTGGATCTCGTTGTAGTCAACGGAACTCGTGATCAGCGTGGCCGCGTTCAGCCATTCCAGCTTCTGTGCGAGCGTCAACGGCAGCACCGTGACGACCCGCATCATCTCGCCGAAGTCCAACGCGTCCGCGAGCAGCGACCGGTAGTGCGGCGTCGAGGCGGTGAGCTTGTCCGGCGCGGACATCCCGCCGATCAACGAGATCACCTCGGACTCCGGCACGTTGAACCGATCCAGCATCTCGTCCAGCCGCTGGATGTCGGTCTGCGTGTCGGTGTCGGTCTGCCGCTGTGTCACCAGCGCCTGAGCCACCGCCCGGTTACCGGCAAACCGTTGCAGCGAAAGAATGTTTCCGACCACCCCGGCGGGCGGTGACTCGTGGACGTCCGAATCCCGTTGTGTATCAACGTTTTGCTGCCGAGTCTCACCCACCCTCATCCAGCAATGGTGCCACTCAGGCGAGTTCTTTGGCCAACAAACTCACGTGATGACCGCTGTTGCGGCTGACCTGCCGGCCGACCTCGACGAACCCGAGCCGCTTGTGGAAGCGCAGGCTGCCCGGGTTCGGCGGGTCGAGGTTGACCTCGCAGGTGACGCGCGGGACTCCGTGTGCCTCGGCGTGCGCGAAGACGATCTTGTACAGCTCGGCGCCGATGCCGCGGTTGCGGGCGGTCTCGGCGACGACGATCCGGTCGACGTAGACGAACTCGTCGTAGTGCTCGCTGAACCAGCGGTAGTTGTCGCTGCCGTAGCCGGCTCCGGGCGGCATGGTCAGCACGAAGCCGAGCACGTCCTCGCCTTCGGTCAGGGCGGCGGTCAGGCCGGACATCTCGATGAGCTCGACGAGCTCTTCGGGCGTGGCGTGGTTCACGTTCGGCACGGCCGCGTTGTTCATGTCCAGGATCAGGCCGGCGTCGGCGGGCGTGAGCACCTTCGTCTGCATGACACCGATCCTGACATGGGTCCCACGTCACATTTTCCGGCTGCCAGTGGTTACCCCCAGTAGGTACCCTGGTTGACGGCATGTTGACGCTGGCTGGCCTTAGTTCGCCGCGCACGCCGACCATCTC
>CBIMJO010001575.1:0-2736 GCA_966244135.1 uncultured Actinocrispum sp.
CAGTCGAAAGAAACGTACCATGTTTCGTTTCTTTCGTCTACTGAGGGATCAGGTGCGGGAGATGACGGAGGTGCGGCTGCCGAGGTCGATGGCGGCGGCGTCGAGGCACAGGCGGAACGGGTTCTCGGAGATTCGCGAGCGGCGGTGGGCGATCAGTGCGGTGACTGCGGAGAACGCCGTGAGGACGCCGAGTCCCGCGAGGAACGGCCACGGCAGCCATTGCGCGAGTGTCCCCACTGCGTAGGCCACGGCGGCGGCTACCGCGATTCCGCCTGCCATCAGACGTCGGATCCGGGCGCTGTCGCCGCGGATGCTGAGTAGCTGGGTCACCGCGAAGACCGCCCACGCGGCCCAGACCGGTCCGAGGGGCACGAAGCCGACGAGGGTCAGGAAGAACCGCACGGCGCCCACGAGCAGGGCCAGGCTGGGCAGGATCGCGGCGAACCCGGCGATCTGCCAGAACCTTCGCACTGTCCGGGCCGGTTCGGAGATGGTCGCCCAGTCGTCGTGGCGGATCCTCGGGGGTGTGCCGCTGATCTGTCCACCTAGGACAGCGCCGAACACGGTCGCCTCGACCGGCCAGTCGAGCATGCGCAGAACCTTGAGCAGCAACGGATCCGGCTCGCTGCGCTCGACGATCAAGTCGCACACCTGCTGGATCGCTTCGTCCGGTCCGGGGGTGTGGGTATGCGCGGCGAACACAGTCTGGAAGTGGACGGGATCGAGGGTGCCGTTGCGACCCGGCCGTCCGGAGCGGGTCCGCTTCAGTGCCGCGTAGAACACGGACTTGTCGTCATCGTCGGCCTTGCGCGCCGGGAACTTCTTCGCGAGGACCAGGGCCACCGGGATGCCGAGCCGGGGGTCGATGGATCCCAGGCCTTCTGGGATGTCGCGCGGCTTTGACTGGACCAGCAACCACGCGACCTGGCCGCAGAACGGCACCAGTGGATCGTCCTTTATGGACGGGAACGGCGCCCAGATCCAATTGTGCGAGGGGGTTCGGGCGGCGGGCAACGCGCCGAGCGCGGCTCGGAGCCCGGTTTCGGCGTCGGGATTCCGCAGTACCTGGGCGAGCCACCACGCGGCGCGGGTGGCGGTCGGGCCATCCCGCCAGGACGGGCCGTCTTCCGACCAGATCAGGCCCGCCAGCGCCACAGCCGCCGCCGGAGTGCCGATCGCGGCGATCTCGTCGACCGCCCAAGGCCGTTGCCGCTGGGCCCGGTCGACCAAGGCGGGCAGGGCCACTTCACCCATCAGCCGCAGCGCCTGCCCGGCGTGCTGGTTCGACCGTTCGATCAGTGTGATCAACGCTTCGGCGGCCTCCTGCTGGCCGGAATGGGCCAGGCACAACATCGCCTGCGCGGCGGACGGCGAGGTTCCGTCCGCGATCCGCTTGAGCGCGGCCATCACCTCGCGGCCGCGCGGCCGGTTTTCCGCGGCGATCGCCCCCAGGGCCAGGATGACCGGCAGGCCGGTGTCCAGTCCGGCGAGGGAGCGCTCTATGGTCATTTCGGCGAAGTCGTTGTCCACCCGGCGGGCCTCGGCGAGGCATTCCAGTGCGAGGTCACGGTTGTCCGTCCACACCTCGGCCAGGACCTTCGTGCAGTCCTTTGTGCTCAGTCCACACCAGAGCTTCACGGTCTCCCGCCAGGCCGGCGGATCCGACCTGTAGTACTCCAGCAGCCGGTCCGCGTCGTCCGCGAGTTCAGCTGCCGCGAGGTATTCCTGCAACGTCAGGTGGCGGAACATCAGGGCCGACTCGGTCTTGTCCACGGCCACCATCAGCTGGCTGCGATCCAGGATCTCGCGCAGCATCGGCTTGACGTGCGTGCCGTCGAGGTTGAGATCGGGCAGGATCTCCTTTGCCGTGGCCGTGAACTGCTTGGCCGTCACGGTCCGGCGATCGTCGCTTTTGGACTCCTGCATGGTCAGCGCGACTCGTTGCAGGATCGCTTTCTTCTCAACGACTTCGTACACCGACAGCGAACCCGAGCGGCTGAGGTCGGCGTCGCGGCCGAGCAGGTGGGCAATGGCCTGGTCGTAGAAGGCCGTGCGGGACGCGGGCAGGCGGCGGCCGCTCTTGGCGAAGACCTCCACGTGCAGGTACGCGATCATCGTGAGCAGCAACGGGCTTCGGGCCAGCCGCATCAGCGCCGGGTTGCCGGTCAGGCCGGCGAAGATCTCCGCCACCGCCGGGGTGTCCTTGATGCCCGGCCAGTTCCCGAGCAGGCGCCGCACACCCGCGTCGTCCAGTTCGGCCACCCGCACGACGTGCTCGAACTCGAGCTGTCCCTGGTACACCGCGTCCCGGCAGGTCACGATCACCTGGCAGTCGCGGTACTCCCGCGCGAAGTCCCGCAGCGCCTGCGTCACCCGGTCGCGGTCATCGCGGCCCACTTCGTCCAGGCCGTCGAACAACAGAGCCAGCCGTCCGGTGGCCAGCGCCCGTTCCGTCATCGCCCGGCCCACCCCACAGCGCTGGAGTTCCTCCGCGACCAGGTCCACCACGGTCTTGGCCGAGCCGTTGCACCTGTGCAGCTCCACCAGCACCGGGATCCGCCGGTCCCGGGGATCGTCCGCCCACATCAGCATGGAGTTCTTCAGCAGCAACGACTTGCCCGCACCCGCCGCGCCGACCACCACGGACTGCTTGTGCTCACGGATGTTCTCGTAGATGTCCGCCCGCTCACCGGCCAGTGCGTACTGCAGCGGCACGTACACCTGCCGGATGTCGAT
>CBIMJO010001576.1:0-2736 GCA_966244135.1 uncultured Actinocrispum sp.
ATCGAGCAGGGCGAGGGCGCGGCGGTCACCGACGTGTGGGACGGGGACCGCGACGTTTTCCACCCCGACCGCGACGAGGTCGCGCACTACTACCGTTTCAATGAACTCAAGCACGGCCGCCGCTACCAGACGGGCGACACCCCGCAGTCCGGCCCGACCGGCGAGGAGATCGCGGTCGACTTCGACGCGGTGGCCCCGATGCGCCGCAACCCCAGGACGGCGGACTTCCCGGAAGGCAGCCCGATCCGCACCGCCATGGACGAGTTCAACAACAGCTACTGCCTGCTGCTCTACCTGCTGGAGGAGACCTTCAACGGCAATCCGACCCAGCTGGGCGGCACGGTCGGCCAGATGTACGCGCTGAAGTCGCAGGCCCAAGCCCTGATGAAAATGCCGACCGGCGACGGCACCACCACCGCGGGCCCGACCTTCGAGTACATCCCACCGGAGCAACGCTCGTAGATCCCGCCGGGGGACGACAGCACAATGGGGAGTCCACTGAGGACGATCGTGGCCGCCGCGCGCCGGGGCGTCGCGCGGCTCCGCCTGCCCGAAGTCGTCCCGCTCACCGCCGACCACACGACACACCACGCCGTGATGTGGACATCCTTCGTGGACTACCCGTACCCGATCGCGCACCAGTCCGCCTGCCGGACCGGCTGCACGATCCTGTTCCTCCGGGAGCCCTGGCATCCGTCTTTCATCAAGAACTGATCATGGGCTTGTCAGGTCCATTGGGCCGACTGGTGGGACGGTCGGCGTGTGACCTTCCGCTGTTGGCGGTGGAGGGCTTCGGGTAGGTGTGGCTAGGGTCGGCAGCATGGCTGACGCTGTCGTGATTCCTGGTGGTGGGTTTGGGCCGGCAGCGGGACTGCTGATGTATGCCGGGGTGGTGGCGGAGCGACGCGGCGTGACAGTGCACCGGCATTGGTGGTCACAGCCGCCGTCGCAACCGTTCGAGCCGCAGATCGAAAGCTGGGTGTGCGACCAGATCAGACCCCTGCTCGACCGCCTCGGTGGGAACGCCCTGCTGATCGGGAAGTCACTCGGGACGAATGCTGCCACGCTGGCCGCCGAGCGGAGCCTGCCGGCGGTGTGGCTGACGCCGATTCTTACCATGCCGTGGGTGGTCGCCGCTTTGGAGCGGGCAACCGCACCATTGCTGCTGGTGGGCGGCACAGGCGATGCGATGTGGGACGGTGCCAAGGCTCGTCGGCTGTCGCCGTACCTGCTGGAGGTCAGGGAGGCCGACCACGGCATGCAGGCTCCTGGCCCGGTCAGCGAGTCGGTTGCCGTGCTTGGCCGCGTGCTTACCACAATCGACGAGTTCCTCGACGCGATCGCCTGGCCAAGCTGAGCTTGGGTGGCGTGTGTCAGGTGACAGGTCGCGGCAGCGCAGCCGACTGGGCGAACGCTGCGGTGAGTTGTGTTGCCCAGGGCCAGTTCAGCGGTAGACGTAGCCAGCGTCGTCGGCCGCCGCGGGTGATCCTGGCAGCGACGTGTAGCAGGCGGTAACGCAGCTTCTTCGGCTCGGCGATGGCGAGTTCTCCTTGCAGGAGAAGGACCTTGGTCCAGGCGAGCAGGTCGATGCCGGTCAGGAGCCAATTCCGGCCAGGCGGCGTTGATGGCAAAGACGCGGGAGGGGAAGCGGCCGAAGCCGGAGTCCTTGCCACATCGGATCCGGTCCTCGACACCGGCGTGAGCGCGGTGGCGGGCCTCCAGATACTGGATCGAACCCTGTCCGGCCGGGGTGTCGGTGGCCAGAACCTGGTGGCGGAACCCTTCGATGGTGTCGAACAGGGTCAGTTGCGCGCCGGCACGTGGGATCTCCCGGCGCACGATGAACCGGATGCCGGCGGGATAGCCGCCGTCAGAGACCAGGCCGGTGATCTCGGCGATCTGCGCCCCGTCGCGCTGGTCACCGTCGGCGTCTCGGCGGTGTGAGCGACGGTGCGTTGAGCTGTTACTTCGGCACCGGAACGCGGTGTTCCCGATGATGCGGTCCGTTGCCGCCGCGGCGAAATCGCGGTGGAACTCGACCATTCCCCTGATGGTGCTAGCGAAGTACGGCAATACCCGCGTTGCAGCGCGCCGCAGAAACGTGCACGCAACGAGCGGGCACCTACCCGGACGGGCGAACAGACTGTCGCCTCGATGCATTGGTGCGGTCATCAAATAGGGCCTGACTTGACGGTTCCAGGGTTGCTGCATAAGCGTGTAGGCCAGCGGATAACCGACAAGCCAGAGTGGACGGCGGCGATCGGGACTGCCGTCGCGGATCGAGCACGCGGCGCCCGGGCCTGACCGGCCAGATGGCGCGGTTCTCCCGTGGGAAAAGGGATTCCGCGCCGCCGGCTATGGGAATGCACCTTCGCGTCGCCGTGTGCGGTGGTCAGAACCATCGAACAGGTGTGTATCTGGGGGAATCCAGGGGCCACGCCGCCGCTGCGAGGCCTGTGCCGACAAGTGGGCATTCGACGGATCTCAGGTACAGGCCGCCACTGCGGCGAGCTGTTGCGGATCCAATGCGTGCGACGTGCCCGGTCTGAGCAACCAGGTGGTGTCCATCTTTGTGGGCAAAGAATTCCGCGTCGTGCCGCTGCGCGGCGGAACGCGCCTTGGTATCGCCATGAGGCACTGGTTGCGCTGGTTCCGCCATCGGACCGGGCGCGGATGCAGAGCCGCGATCATGGCGTTGCCCAGCCGTTCCAGGTGCTCGCGCTGGTGGTCGTTGAG
>CBIMJO010001577.1:0-2732 GCA_966244135.1 uncultured Actinocrispum sp.
CGCGACTACGCGGACGAGTGGCGGGCGGCCGTGCTGGAACCGAACAAGGCCGACGCCCGGGCCGCCGCCGCGAACACCCGCCGCAGGTTCGCCGGCCGCACCGTGATCGACCCGTCCACGTTCCAGCTCGACGGCCTGGACCAGCACGACTACGACGAGCTGTGCGACCGCATCATCCGGCGGCATGTCGGCACCCTCGTCCTGGCCGATGGCTGGCGCTACAGCCGGGGCGCGCGCGTGGAGGCCGTGCTCGCGCTGACGCTGGGGCTGCAGGTCGAGGACGACGCCGGGCGCGAGCTGAGCGAGCAGTGGGTCCTGGGCGCCCTGGACAGCGTGCACGACACGTTGCACGGCTTCCCGCCCGGCCTGCTCGGCGAGCTGTTCCCGGAGCTGTCACTGGGGACAGACCACAGCGTGCATGGCCTGCAGTTCCAGTAGCTGCGAGCCCTCCACCCGCTGGTCGGCCCACAGCGCGGCCAGCGAGTCGCGGGCCACCCGGGCGGCCGCCCCGGACAGCAGCTCACCCCGCCAGACCGCGTAGTCGTACAGCACGTACAGGTCCAGGTACCGGCGCTGGGCAGGCATCTGGTCCAGGTAGCCGCTCGCCGACATCAGGTCGATCGACCGCTCCCGGGTGCGGCTCCAGCCGCGGCCGCGATCGGTGTCCACGTACGGCGGATCGGTCCGGCGGTCGATGTCCCCGTAGTAGTACATGAGATAGCCGCGGTTCCAGGCCCGCCACTCGGCGGAGGCCCGCAGCTCCCGGACGAACCTGGTCAGTGCCTCCTCGTCGCCGAGGCGGCACAGGCCCCACAGCAACGACTGCAGCAGGAATCGCGGGCGTGTGCTTGCGAAGCCGCCGGAGCAACGCATAGCAGGCAACGCTTTTCCCGCTGCCCGGCTCGCCCAGGATCAGCACCGACGACCCGGCCTCGACCTCGGTGACGATGTCCTCGACCGAGGCGCTCTCCGCGCCGCGAGTCAGGTTCGAGAACGTTGCCGGCACATAGAGTCCTCGCGTGTGCAGCTCGGCGATGCTCAGGTCCAACGGGTACGCCGTGCGGCGCGCACCCAGCCGTCGCGCCGACTCGTCCGATGCCGTCCACTGTGGACCTGACGGTTGTGGACGGTGGTCCCCGCCGCCGTCGGCGACCCGGATCCACGCGGTGGTGTCGGTTTCCTTGACGTGCACCCGGACCGGCCGGTACGAGGTGGCGTCCACGGTCATGCTGTGCAGCACCACCTCCTCGTAGAACCACTTCGAGGCGATCATGGCCAGCGCGTTCGTCGACTCGGTCAGAACCGCCTTGAGCACAGGGGAATCGACCAACCGGTAGGCCAGGTTCACGGCCTGGCCGACCACTCCGTGCGCGTCGTAGTAGATCTCCCCGGCGTGCACGGCCATCCGCAGCCGGATCTGCTCGCCGGGGCCGTGTGCGGCGTTGTGCTCGTCGAGCAGCTCGGTGAACTCGCCGGGCAGGTGTTCCACGAACAGGCTTTTGGCAACTTCCGGCGGGACAAGGACAAGAACGCCATCACCGCGGTCCTCGTGGTGGCAGTCCGCCCACTCGATGCCGGCCTTGGCGAAGCAGGACCGCAGGATCCGGTACAGCGCCTCGCGCACGGTCAGCCGGTGCGGGTTGGTGCGGCTGTGGTCGGAGAACCGTTCCACGTCGACGACCAGCACGGTCCGGTGTACGGCCGGCGGTATGTCGGGATCCATGCGGCAGCCCCTCGTGTGACCTCTCCCTGCAGGGAAAGTACCCACGAGGGGCCGGGTTATCAGCGCCCATTCGGGGAATCGATACCGGGGGCGATACCGGATGGATGCCCGGGTGGTCGGATCGCCGCCAGTTGTCCGACCACCCGGGCGGCTTGTGTGGGTTACCCCGCCTTCGCGTTGGAGTTACCCGCCAGCACCGTGTTGCCCGTGCTGGCGTTCTTGATCGCGGTCTCGATCTGGGCCATCGAGGAGCTCGACGTCAGGCCCGGCACCGTGGCCGTGTTCAGCGCGTAGAGCGTGAACCGGTACAGGTGGTTCGAGCCACCCGGGCAGGGACCGAAGAACTTCTGCGAGTTCGCCCCGCTGCCCATCGCCTTCTGTTTGGCACCAGTGACTCCGGGGACATTGAACCCCGGGCCGAGGTTCTCCGGCAAGGAGGTCACCGGCACGTCCCAGATGGCCCAGTGCAGGTTCCCGTTCGCGGTGTCGGTGAACACGATGCCGTAGGACTTCGCGTTCGTGTTGCCGGCTCCCCACGAGAGCGGTGGGGACGGGTCCTGACCGGCGGACCCGTCACCCGCGCAGGTGTACTTCGCCGGGATGTTCCCGTTGTTGGCGAACGCGGTGCTGGACAGCTTGAACTCACCAGGCTGTTCGCCCCCGGAGTACACGATGTCCACCAGGAGGATCCGGTCGTTGTTCGCGGTTCCGTCCTTGTCGGTCGTGGTGGTCAGCCAGATGTCGCCGTCGTGGTCGACTTCCACTGTGCGCAGACGGTTGTAGGTGCCCTGGAAGTAGGTCTGCTGCTCGACCAGGTTGGAGCTCTGGTCGATCCGCATCCGGTACACCCGCTGGCCCACGGTCGTCGCGACGAACACGTAGTCGTTGATGATCGTCAGGCCACTGGGCGAGGCGGAGCTGGTGGACCAGGTCTTCTTCGGCGCGATGAAGCCCGAGCAGCTGCCCTGGGTGCCCTCGCAGCTCGGCCAGCCGTAGTTGCCGCCGCGCT
>CBIMJO010001578.1:0-2731 GCA_966244135.1 uncultured Actinocrispum sp.
ATCGTGGCCGACTCGCACGTCGACCCCGAGTTCGGCACCGGCGCGGTCAAGGTGACGCCCGCGCACGACCCCAACGACTTCGAGATCGGCCAGCGGCACGGCCTGCCCAACATCACGATCATGGACGAGCGCGCGGTGATCACCGCGAAGGGCCCGTTCGAGGGGCTGGACCGGTTCGAGGCCCGGCCCGCGGTGGTCGCGGCGCTGCGCGAGGACGGCCGGATCGTCAAGGAGATCCGCCCGTACAAGCACTCCGTCGGGCACTGCTCGCGGTGCGACACGGTCGTCGAGCCGCGGCTGTCGCTGCAGTGGTGGGTCAAGGTCGAGCCGCTGGCCAAGGCCGCGGGCGACGCGGTCCGCGACGGCCGCACCAAGATCCACCCGCCGGAGCTGGAGAAGCGCTACTTCGACTGGGTCGACAACATGCACGACTGGACGATCTCGCGCCAGTTGTGGTGGGGGCACCGGATCCCGGTCTGGTACGGGCCGGACGGCGAGGTCGTCTGCCTCGGGCCGGACGACCCGGAGCCGGGCGAGGGCTGGACCCGCGACCCGGACGTGCTGGACACGTGGTTCTCCTCGGGCCTGTGGCCGATCTCGACCCTGGGCTGGCCGGAGGAGACCGCCGACCTGGCGAAGTTCTATCCGACCAGCGTGCTGTGCACCGGCTACGACATCCTCTTCTTCTGGGTCGCCCGGATGATGATGTTCGGGCTGTACGCGATGGGCGACGTCCAGCCGTTCGACGACCTGTACCTGCACGGGCTGGTCCGGGACGCCTCGGGCAAGAAGATGTCCAAGTCCAGGGGCAACGTCATCGACCCGCTGGAGTGGATGGACCGCTACGGCGCGGACGCGCTGCGGTTCACCCTGGCCCGCGGCGCCAACCCGGGCAGCGACCAGGCGTTGGCGGAGGAGTGGGCGCAGGGCGCGCGGAACTTCTGCACCAAGCTGTGGAACGCCACCCGGTTCGCGCTGTCCAACGGTGCCTCGACGGCGATCCCGGTGCCCGCGCGGGAGTCGCTGACCGACGCCGACAAGTGGATCCTGGACCGGCTCGACCAGACGGTGTCCGAAGTGGACGCCCTGTTCGAGGACTTCCAGTTCGCCAAGCTGTCCGACGCGCTCTACCACTTCACGTGGGACGAGTTCTGCGACTGGTACCTGGAGCTGGCCAAGGTGCAGATCGCCGAGGGCAGGGTCACCGAGACCCAGGCGGTCCTCGGGCACGTGCTCGACGTCCTGCTGCGGCTGCTGCACCCGCTGATCCCGTTCGTCACCGAGGAGCTGTGGACCGCGGTGACCGGCGGCGAGTCGGTCATGATCGCCGCGTGGCCCGCCGTCTCGGGCGCTTCGGCGGACACGGGCGCGGCGCAGCGGATCGAGGGCCTGCAGAAGCTGGTCACCGAGATCCGCCGGTTCCGCTCCGAGCAGGGCCTCAAGCCGGGGCAGAAGGTCAGCGCACGGCTGTCCGGGATGGACACCGCGGGCCTGTCCGCGCACCAGGGCGCGGTCGCCACCCTCGCCCGGCTCACCTCGCCTTCGGACTCGTTCGCGGCCAGCGCCGCGCTCGAGGTGTCGCTGTCCGGCTCGGCGGTGGTCGTGGAGCTGGACCTGTCCGGCGCGATCGACATCGAGGCGGAGCGCAAGCGCCTGACCAAGGACCTCGCCGACGCGCAGAAGGAACTGGCGCAGTGCGAGGCCAAGCTGAACAACCCCAAGTTCACCGAGAAAGCCCCGGCCGACGTCGTCGGCAAGATCAAGGCCCGCCGCGAGGTGGCCCTCGCCGACATCGACCGCATCAACACCCGCATCGCCGCCCTCCCGGCGGCCTGACGGCGGCCGTGGAAGGAGCCCAGCCCCTTCCACGGCCGGTCCCGGCCGGCGTCAGCCGAGTGAAAACTTCATGAAATGCCCCGCCAGTACGGTCCATCCCGACATGTTGATGGATTGTCCTGGGGAGATTCATGAACAAGCTGAGATCAGTCCTGCTCGCCTTCTGCCTGGTGCTCACGGGTCTCGTGCTGCCCACCACCGCCGCCATGGCGGAGACGCCGGGCCGGCTGGTGTCGTCGGAGCCATTGCCGGCCAACCTGTGGCTGCCGAACACCGGCAAGGCCTACCGGGTGAGCTACACCTCCTACGACGTCCGAGGCCTTCCCACGCTGGTCACCGGGGCCGTGTTCCTGCCCAAGGGTTTGACGCCCTACAAGGGATTCCCGGTGGTGGCGTGGGCGCATGGGACCGTCGGCATCGCGGACAACTGCGCCCCGTCGAAGAACGGCCGTTCGCAGCGGGACATCGACTACCTGAAGGCTTGGCTCGCGGCGGGCTACGCGGTCGCCGCCACGGACTACGAAGGCCTGGGGACGCCGACGCAACACCCTTATGAGAACGGGCGGTCCGAGGCGCGCAGCGTGATCGACCTCGTGCGGGCGCTTCCGGCGGTGGACTGGCGGCTGAGCAAGCGCTGGCTCGCGGTGGGCCAGTCGCAGGGCGCCCAGGCGACCATGTTCACCGGGTCCCTGGTCAAGTCCTATGCTCCCGAGCTGGACTTCCGCGGCACGATCGCCACCGGCATGCCTTCGCAGTGGCGCACTCTCGCTGAGGTCGCGCACGTCTACGACCCGGCCGCGCCGCCCATCCCCGAGGTGCTGCTGATCATCTCGGGACTCGCGGTCGCGCATCCGACCCAGGTGCACCCGGACGAACTGCTGACGCCGCTGGGGCG
>CBIMJO010001579.1:0-2730 GCA_966244135.1 uncultured Actinocrispum sp.
GGCGAACCCGCGAACATCGTCGATGCTCTCGAAGAGGGTGATGGACGTGAACATCACCTCGTCGCCGTCCTCGCGGCGCAACAACCGGGCGCCGCGGAAACCGGCCACCTGCCGGAGATGCCCGGCCACCTCGGACTCGTAGTGACGCTGGTAGTCGTCGGCCGTCGCCTTCGCTGCCCATCCCTGCCAGATCCGCGCGATCACGCTGCCGAGCTTACGGGCAGGACTCCTCGTTCTTCACCGCGCCGAAGTCGATCGGCGAATCCAGGGTGATCTGGGTGCCGGGTGCGACGCTCTGGCTGCAGACCTTCCAGTTCTTGTCCAGGACCTGCTGGCGCTTCTGGCCGGTGGCGTCGTGCGAGGTGGTGAGGAAGACCGGGTCGCCGGTGAGCTTCTGCATCTGGTCCTGGGCCTGCTGCAGGTTGCTGCCGACCAGGTTGGGCATCGCCCACTGCTTCGCCGGCTTGGGCTGCTGGCTCTGCTCTTTCTGGCCTGTCGGCTGTTGCTGAGCCGGTGGGGCTTGGGCTGATGTCGTCAGTGTGCCGCCGGGGGTAGTGACCTGGCCGCAGCCGGCCACGACGAGGGTCGCGCAGGCCACCATCAGCTTGATCGCGTTTCGCACGGGCGCCCCTTCTGCTGTCACACGCTCAGGGTCGCTGTACGGGTACCCACTGTTACGGTATTTCCACCACTCGATCGTGTGGTCTTCAGCCCGCGCTCACCTCGTCGAGGAACTGGGCGGCCACGTCCAGTCGCTGTTGCGCGGTCAGGCCGGTCTGGCCGAGGTCGATGAAGGCCTCATGGATGCCCGCTTCCGCAGCCGCCCGTGCGTAGTCCACGTACTGCTGAAACGTTCCGGCGTCCATGCCCGGCGAATCGACCTTCTCGTCCGTGAAATGAGCGTTGATCCGCAGCACCATCCTGAGCGCGTCCGGATCGCGGCCCGCGTTCCCGGCTTCCTTCCGGACGAACTCCCACAGCTCGGCGATGTACGCGACCGGCATGCCGGTTGGCAGCCACCCGTCCGCGCGGCGCGCGACCCGGCGGAGCCCGTGCGGGGTGAACGACGCGAGCAGGATCGGCGGGCGTGGGCGTTGCAGGGGCTTGAGGTCCATGGTGCAAGGGGCGACCTGGAAGCGCGGGCCGGTGTGTTCGATGACCGGGGCGGCCCAGAACTTCTCCAGCAGGTCCAGCGTTTCCTCCAGGCGCGTGCCCCGTCCCGGCCAGGGGATGGCCGCGGCCTCGTACTCGTCCCGCGACCACCCGAGCCCCAGCCCGGCCTCGAGCCGGCCGCCGCTGAGAACGTCCACAGTGGCCAGTGCGCGGGCGAGCACCGCGGGCGACTGCCAGAGCACGTTGAGTGCGCTCGTGCCGATCCGGGCGTGAACGGTGTGCGCGGCTACGAACGCCAGCGCGGCCAACGGATCCATATGCCGGCTCAGCTGGTCCGGCACGAGACCGTCGCCCGACGGGTACCGGTCGCGCGGCGCCACCGGGATCAGCAACCGGTCGGTGGTCCACAACGAGTCGAACCCCAGATTCTCCGCGTACCGGCAGAAAGCCGCGACCGTGTTCGCGTCGGCGTCCACGCCGTACGACGGAATGCCCAGACCGATTCTCATCGCGCCTCCCCTTCCCGCGGTGAGATTACGCCGCGGCCGGGGTTTTTTGAATTGGCTGCCAGTCTCTGCCAGTGCCGGATCGAATCCGTTCTTCACCCCGGGAAAGGAAATCACTGACCCGACAGGTCACGTGATCGCGGCCATCGAAATGCTTGAGGCCCCTGTTTCCGGGGGCCTCAAGCAGGGTCACGCCTTGGCGAGTTCCAGGGCGATGTCGATGATCATGTCTTCCTGGCCGCCGACGTAACGGGCCTCGCCGACGCGACGGAGGATCTCGTGAGCAGGGACGCCATAGCGGGCGGCGGCGCGTTCGGCGTGCAGCAGGAACGAGGAGTAGACGCCCGCGTAGCCTTGGACGATCGCGTTCCGGCCCGCCCACGGCTGCCGGGGGATGAACGGCAGGACGATCTCCTCCGCGGCGGCGAGCAGCGCGGGCACGTCCAGTCCAGTGTGGACACCGAGTTTGTCGAACACCGCTGCCAGGACCTCGGTGGGGGCGTTGCCCGCGCCGGCGCCCAGGGCGCAGAGGGTGCCGTCGACCTGGTGGGCACCGGCGTTCCAGGCCGCGAGGGAGTTGGCGACGCCGAGGCTCAGGTTCTGGTGTGCGTGGATGCCGACTTCGGCGTCGTCGCCCAGTTCGTCGATGAGGGCCTCGACTCGGGCGGTGACGTCGGTGGGCACCAGGGCGCCCGCTGAGTCCACAACGTACACACACTGGCAGCCCGCGTCCGCCATGATCCGGGCCTGGGCGGCCAGTTCACCGGGCGAGATCATGTGCGACAGCATCAGGAAGCCGACTGTCTCCATACCAAGATCCCGTGCCGCACCGAAATGCTGGATCGACACGTCCGCTTCCGTGCAGTGGGTGGCGATCCGGGCGACGCGTGCGCCAGCGTCGTACGCGCGGTGCAGGTCGTGCACGGTTCCGAGGCCAGGCAACAACAACACGGCGATCCTTGCCTGGACAGCGGTTCCGGCCGCGGCGGTGATCAGCTCGATCTCGTCCACCGCGGAGAACCCGTAGTTGAAGCTGGATCCGCCGAGGCCGTCGCCGTGGGTCACCTCGATCACCTGGACGCCCGCGCCGTCCAGCGCCGCCACGACGGCA
>CBIMJO010001580.1:0-2727 GCA_966244135.1 uncultured Actinocrispum sp.
TGTCACGGATTTGTGGGGACGGATCTACCGGGATATCAACAACTGGCCGGATCAGGTGCACGGTGAGAACAACCAGACGTATGTTTCCAATGGGTTCTTTGATGTGACCGGTCATTGCGGAAAACACGCCCCCTATTACACCGAGGCTTCGGACAGCCGGGGGAATGCGTTCGAGACCGGTCACCCGTGGCGGTGTTGAAAGAAAGCGCGAAGTGAATATTTCGTTGAGCGGTATCCGGTTCGCGTATGGCCGGAAAACCGTGTTGCGTGAGCTCGAATGGGTCATCCGGCCGGGGGTCACCGGCCTGCTGGGGGAGAACGGCGCGGGCAAGACCACGTTGTTGTCGGTTCTGGTCGGGCTGCTCCGGCCCAAGAGCGGGACGGTCACGCTGACGGACGGTGCGCGGCCGAGGTTCGGCTTTGTGCCGCAACGGTTCTCGCTGCCGGGCGAGATGCGCGCGGCGGACTGCGTGATGTACACGGCCTGGATCAACGGCGTCGCGCGCGCAGACTGCGCGGCCGCGGCGAATCGCGCGCTCGCCCAGGTGAACCTCACGGACAAGGCGAAGTCCCGCGTGCGGAGCCTGTCGGGCGGGCAGCGGCAACGGCTCGGGCTCGCCGCGGGACTGGCGCACGAACCGGATGTGCTGGTGCTGGACGAACCCACGGTCGGCCTGGACCCAGCGCAGCGCGTGCGGGTCCGCGAGGTGATCGCCGAAATCGGGACGGCCCGCACGGTTCTGCTGTCCACGCACGTTCTGGAGGACGTGCGTTTCCTGTGCGAACGGGTGGGCGTGCTCGCAGGTGGGCGGATCGCGTTCGACGGGACGGTGGCCGAGGTCGAGTCCCGGATCGCTGGTGACGGCAGTGCGCCGAGCCGGCTGGAATCCGTGCTGGAGCGTGGTTACCGCACCCTGATGGACACCCTGGGGGACGACGAGTGATCCGCAGGCCTTGGCCGCTGGGCATCGTCGTAGTGCTCCCAGCGGTCGCGATCGCCGCGCTCGTCCTGATCTCGACGTGGCCGATGCTGTCCTGGCCCTACCCCCGGTGGGTACAGACCTCGGCGCAATGGCACCAGCGATACGAGTGGACCGGCATCATCGCTGGAACCGCCGCCTGCTACTACGCCTTCCGCCTGAACGCCGCCGATCGCATCTGGACACAACCACACGCGCCTCGCCTTGGCGCCGAAGCTGTCGCGAGCCAGCTGGGGCTGTTGGTGGGCTGGCTTGTCGGCGCATACGTTCTTGCGTTGCTGCCCTTGACGTTCGCAACGGCTCTGCACAACGGGATCGGGTCGCCGTCGCCACTGGTCATGCTGTCTGGTGTGCTGGCGATGACGGCCGCTGTCGGCGCCGGGTACGTCCTCGGCACTGTTGTCCCGTCGGCGATCATCGTGCCGATCACGGGAATGGCCCTGTTCCTGTCGTTCGTGATCAGCGGGATCTTCGGCGACGAGGTCGCGGCCGTCTCGCCCGTGCTCTACCTCGAACCGCAACTGGGCCAAGCGGAATCCACGCCATTGGTGGTGTTCCGGATCGCGCTGTACCTGGTGATCACCCTGGCCGCGGCGAGCCTGGCCGCGAGGATCCTCAGTGGACGGTCGACCGGTCGTCGAGGCGCCGCAGTGGAAATCGTTGCGCACGCGTTGGTTCCCGTGGTTTTGGTCGCGGTGGCGTTGTCCGCCACGCCGGCTCTGTTCACGGTGGAGCAAAACCCGGCGCGCGTGTGCGAGCAGAAGCGGGGGATCGACTACTGCGTCCACCAGGCCAACGAACCGCAGCTGCCCGGGATGATCGCCGCGTTCGACCCCATCTTCGACCGATATGGTTCGCGGCCAGCAACAATCCGTGCGGTCTGGGACGAAGCGCTTGTGCTGGGCGGCGAACTGCGAGTCCGCGACGGCGACAGCACCCTCGTCACGCGGCTGGGCGGGGATGGCGTCGTCAACCCAGACGTATCCGGTGTGGTGGAAGCACTTCTCGGGATCTACGGGTGCCCGCCCGGCGCTGACAATGGCGATGTCGCCAGCCTGTACATCGACTTGACGCGCTACCTGTCGAGCGACGCCCCGCCCAGCGGTGTGTTCGCGGGGATGTCCCAACCACAGATGCAGGACTGGATCCGTGCTCACCAGGACCAGTTGCGCACCTGCACCCTGAACCGAACCAGCATGCCACGCCCATGACCCGCATCATCCTGCTCAGCCGCAACGTGCACTGGGCCCTGCTTGCCGCCGTGATCAGCGCCGCGCTGAGCGCGGTGATCGGCCGGAACGTCATCAAGATCGACTTTTCGCCGATCCACCCGAACCGTCTGCCCCTGGCCGAACTGTGCGTCGTTCTCTCGGCCACGATCGCGGCCGTCCTGATGCGCCCGCGGTTCTGGGAATGGGACCGCAGCACCAAGAACCACCGGGCCCGCGCCATCGCGATCGCATCCGCCGCCACGAGCATCGCGCTGCCCTTGGCGTGCGTGGTCACCGTGGTCCCAGGTCTGCCGCCCGGCACGCCATGGGCCTGGGTTCTGGCGAACTCGCTGACGCTGGCAGCTGCGGTCCAGTTGCTGGCCTGTTTCATCGGCGCGTTGGCCGCAGGTCTGTCCACAGTGCTGCTCTGGCTGGTGTTCGGCTTGCTGCACAACATAAAACCCGGTCTGTCACCGGTGATCCCGATCTCCGGGTACGCCGAGGCCACGCCGAACTGGCAGGTCGCGGTGACCGTG
>CBIMJO010001581.1:0-2726 GCA_966244135.1 uncultured Actinocrispum sp.
GTTGAGCAGGTAGACGTCGTCCATCAGCGCGATCTTCTTCAGCCACTCGCGCGGAACGTAGTACCAGTACGCCAATCGGTCGATCACCAGGTTGTAGCGGGGCTTGGCGCGCAGGTCGAACGGCTCGATGGTGATCCGCTCGGTGCTCACCGAGTGCTCGACGCCGTTGGACGTGACCGAGCCCAGGCGGCGGACCAGCTCCTCGAACGCGCGCGGCCAGTCCTCCTCGGTGCCGAGCAGCAGTCCCAACAGGTGTTCGGTGCGGTCGGGCATGCCGTTCCTCCTTGTGCTCAGCAGAACCGGGGCAGGTGGTGGGCCAGCTGCGCCCGCCAGGACGGCCAGTCGTGCGGGAACTCGTGCCCCCACACGTCGAGCTCGCAGCGCAGGCCCTTGCCCTGCAACAGACCGGCCATGTGCCGGGTGGAATCCAACGAGCCGGTGGTGTCCTCCCACTGGCCCTGGCCGACGACCAGCAGCGTCGACAGCTGCGACTGCAGCCACGTCAGATGGTCGCCATGCAGGTTGGGCACGAAGTCGACCGGGTTCGCGAAGTACGCCGCGTCACCGCGTTCACCCCAGCCGTGCCACGACGACGGGTCGTAACTTCCGGAGAACCCCATCACCAGCGGGAAAATGTCGGCCCGGCGCAGTCCGATGAGGACGGAGTGGAACGCGCCGAGCGAACATCCCAGCGCGCCGATCTCCAGCGGCCCGCCGGAGTCGGCGTAGATCGTCGGCACGACATGGTTGAGGACCCAGCTCTCGTAGTGGCTGTGCCGCCGGGCCCGTTCCTCCAACGGAACGTCCTTGTTGGACCAGGTGGTGGCGTCCGCCGAGTCCACGCAGTACAGCTTGGCGCGGCCGTCGTCGATCAGCGGCCGGACCGCCTCGATCATCCCGTTGTTCTCGAAGTCCCACGCCCGGCCCTGTTCGGACGGGAACACCAGGAACGGCTTGCCGAAATGGCCGTAGGCGACCATCACCATGCCGTGCAGGTCGACATGCTCACGCCTCATTCCCACACCCTCCGCATCAGGCCGGCCAGCGCGGGATCGAAGGTGTCCCGCCATCCCACGTAGTTGTGCGCGTCCGGGTTCTCCACCAGGGTCACCGGATACCCCTGCTCGCCGAGCACGGCGGCCATCCGCCGGTTGTTCGCCAGGTTCACCTCGGCCAGGCCGCAGGTGATCGTCACCGGCACGGCCATCGCCTTGCTGCGCCCGACGTGCTCGACGAACCGCACCACCCGGGTGAACCGGCTGAAGCCCGATTCCTGCGGGTCGAGCTGCCGGGTGAAGAACGACGCCGACTGCAGGTACAGCCCGCCGAACACGCCCGGGCGGCGGCGCTGGGCGTGCAGCATCCCCACCCCGCCCAGGCTCGCGCCCATCCCGATCACCGGGCCGGCCGCGGTCTTCTTCAACGCGGGCAGAATCTCCTGGATGAGCTTGCGGGTGTACGCGGGGTTCGCGGAGTAGTCGTCGTTGCGGTCGGTGTACCCGAGCAGCGCCACCCGGTGCTTCGGGACATCGGCCACCGCCGAGAACAGCGTCAGGCTGGCCAAGCGGTCGTATTCAGGGCCGTCGTGCGCGACCAGCAGCGGCAACGGCTCTTCGGGATCGGTGTCGGCGGGGGACCAGAGAACGCCGTCATAGCTGCCAGTGCGCTCCGCGGCAAGCCAGGTCGGCGTCTTGTAGCCGGGGAACTCAGTGACGGACTTGTCGCCGAACGCCCCCGCCGCGCGCAACGAGTTGCCCGGGTCACAGATCTCCTCCATGCTGCCGTCCGCGTGCCGCAGCTGTAGCCGGTACTCCATCCGCCAGACCGGCGGCCGCAGTAACCGCAGCGTCCACACGCCGTCCGCGTGGCTGAACTCCAGCGGCACATCGGGCAACGACAGCGCGGGCAGCAACCGCACCCCGGCCAGCGCCGGCCCGCTGTCCGGCAGCCGGAACGTCACCTCGCTGTCGGTGACCACCGGCCCCGCGACCATCGCCTCACCGTTCACAACTCCCCATCATGACTGGTTGCGCCCCGACACACCCAACAGTGAATCTTGACCAGTGACCATCCCGGTGATCGACCTCGCCTCCGCGACCGTCCCCGACCGGATCGGCGACGCGTGCCGCACGTCCGGGTTCTTCTACGTGACCGGGCATGGCGTGCCGCGCGACCTGCAGGATCGCCTGGAAATCCAGAGCCGTGGGTTCTTCGCGCAGGACGAGGCGAGCAAGCTCAAGATCCGGATGGAGCTGGCCGGGGCGGCCTGGCGCGGGTACTTCCCGGTCGGCGGCGAGCTGACCTCGGGCAGGCCCGATCTCAAGGAGGGCCTGTACTTCGGCGTCGAGTCCGAGCCCGGCCGGCCGCTGCACGGGCCGAACCTGTTCCCCTCGGCGGAGTTCCGGGAGACGGTGCTGGCGTACATGGCCGCGATGACCGGCCTGGGGCAGCGGTTGATGGCCGCGATCGCGCTGAGCCTGGACCTGCCGGCGGACTATTTCGCGGCCCGGTACACAACCGATCCGTTCACCCTGTTCCGGATCTTCAACTACCCGCCCGGCGACGGCAGTTCCTGGGGCGTCGGTGAACACACCGACTACGGTTTGCTCACGATTCTGAAACAGGACGCCAGCGGTGGCCTTCAGGTGAAGTCACAGGACCACTGGATCGACGCCGTGCCGATCCCGGACACGTTCGTGTGCAATATCGGGGACATGCTCGACCGG
>CBIMJO010001582.1:0-2725 GCA_966244135.1 uncultured Actinocrispum sp.
TCCAGGTTGGCCAGCAGCACGTGCGCGCCGTGGCGCATGTCCGCCCGCCGCTGCGGGGTCATCCGGTCGCGGAGCACGGCCTGCACCAAGCGGTGCAACAGCAGGGTATTGCTGCGATGGTCGATCTTCGCGAGACCGTACTGGTTGATGTCCCGGATCGCCCGGCTCAGCTGCATCGGGTCGCGCAGCGCGGCATCGAGCTCCGGCGAGATCGTCACACCACGGACCCCGCTGAACAGGTCGCGGGAAATCGGCTCAGGTGCGAAGAAAGCGCACACCTGCAGCAGCCGATGTGCCGAGGCGTTGCGTTTCTTCAGCTCGTCGAACGACACATTCCACGCGGCCGCGACCGACAGGTCGTAGCCGGTCGCCGGAGAGGTATCCAGAATTTCGGTGACCTTCTCGTCGAACAGCCGCAGGTACTCCGCCACCGGCATCCCGGTAACCGCACGCCACGCCGCCGCTTGTTCGATCGCCAGCGGGAGGTCGCCCAGTTTCTCGGCCAGCCGGTCGGCGTCCTCGCTCTCGATCTCCGGGCCGCGCCGGCGCAGCAGCTCGATGCTCTCCTCGCGTTCGAACACCATGACCTCGAGTGGCCGTGCGATCCCGGCCCAGTCCGGGTTGCGCGAAGTGATCAGGATTTCGCCGGGACCGTTGGCGGGGAAGAACGGTCGCACCAGCTCGGGGCTCTCAGCCGAGTCGAACACCAGCAGCCACCGCCGGTACTTCACGCCGAGCCTCAAGGCTTCCAGCACAGCAGGAACAGCGGTGTGCGCCTCCTGGCTACCCGGCAAACCCATGTACTGCGCCAGTTCCGTCAAACTGGTGCGGATCTGCGGCGCCTGGGTGGCCTGGATCCACCAGACGACGTCGTAGTCGTGCAAGCGGCGATAGATGTACTCCACGGCCATCTGTGTCTTGCCGATACCGCCCATACCGTGCAGGGCGGCCGGCAGGATCGCCGTCGCACCACCCGGGGTCAGCGAGGCACTGAGCTGGCTGAGCAGTTCGACCCGGCCGGTGAAGTTCGGATTTCGTGGCGGCACCGTTCCCCAGATCAAGGGGGTGGTAGTGTCGGCAGACTGTGGGCTCCCGGCCCTGGTATCCCCCGTCCTGGGCGCTTCGGTCAGCGCGGCCTGGACGTGCGGTATGAGGTGCGGTGCATTGGGCGGGGCGGTCGCTTCGGCCTGTGGCTGAGCCGTGTCGGACATTTCGTCGCTCGCATTTTCTAGGGTGCTGCTAGGGTCACCGGCTGTGGCGCGTTCCGTTTGCGACGGACGCGAGGGTAGAGCAGGTTCGGGTCTTGGCAAACCCGAGAGACGGTCGGCGCGGTCGGCGTACTTCCCACTGAGCGCTCGCATGACCGCGAGCTGGTGTTCTATCTCATCCGGCTGCTCCGGAAGAGGCATTGTGTCCGGATTGGACAGTGCGTCGGACAACCGGCCCAGACTGCTCTCGCGGTGACCGAACCTGGCCGCGGCCAGACGGACAGCGTCGACAGTCAGCGAGCGGCGCCCGCCGGCGAGCAGGTGCAAGCGGATCTCACCAGTCAGACTGAACCGCACTTCGTCCCAATTGGACAGTTCGACCGGCGAGAGCAGGCCGCTGGTCAGCACCTCGGCGAGGTGCTCGGGCCCGGACCCCAAGGCCAGTTCCGCCTGCAGTGCCTGGGCCGTCGGCACGTCCACCGGGACGGCGGCTAGCAACGTGGCCAGGTGCACCGCTTCGGGCGACGACTCGCTGCGGAACCGGTGCACCCGCGCTTCGGCTGAGAGCGGTCTATCGGCCACCACCTGGGGCCGCGGTTTGGGTCCGGCGAGCAGGACCCTGGCGTCAGCCAGATGCCGGTGCGCCCCGGTGACCAACCGCGCCCACCAGCCCAGCCAGCGCGGTTCCAGTTCGATGACCGGCACCGGCACCGTGTCCTCCGACACGGTCGCGGCGCCCTTGGGCAGCACCCAGGCATCGGCGAGTTCACAGGTCCACTTGCGATTGGGGATCAACGCGCCGAGACCACCCATCCGGACGCGTTCCACCGGCATGCCGGTGCGGCCCCAGAGTCGTTCCGACAACAGGCTCACCACACATACCTGCATGGTCCGCCCCCACCGGGCGAGCATCGGGCCGACGAGGTCCTGGCGCCAGCAGTTGTTGATCCCGTCGGTTAGCACCAGCACCATCCGCCTCCGTGACGGGTTGCGCAACTCGCCCGGACCGCGCGCGGGTGTCTGCATCGTGCCGCCACGCAACACCGGCGTCCCACCGGGATCCGAGCGGGTGTCCAGCATCCGGATCTGGGTGCTGTGGAACGCGCCTCGGCGTTCCAGCAGGGTCAGGAAAGTACTGACCCTGCGCCGCCACAACGTCATCGACGGACTGGCATCCACCACCACAGTCAGGTCGAACAGCCGCTGGGTGTCCGGCTTGGTCATCGGCCACCATTGGCCGTCGAAGGCGGCCCGCTCCGCAGTCGCCTCGGCATCGAATACCAGGTCATCCTTGCGCCAGGACTCGACCTTCCGTTTCAGCGGCCAGAGCGCGCGAACCAGCGCCGATGCCGGCAGGGGTGCCTGTGGGACAACGGGTACGGCCTCACCCTGCACGAGCCGCAGGTCTGGCTCCGGAACGGTATCGGGAGCCTCAGTGTGTTCCGGCGGATGGTCCTGAGTGTGCTGGCTGATGACTGACGCGAGGTACACGCTGTCGGCCAGCTCCCACCAAGTAG
>CBIMJO010001583.1:0-2724 GCA_966244135.1 uncultured Actinocrispum sp.
CCACACCAAGATCATCGATCTTGAGAACACACCGTTACGGGACAACCTTTAGGGAGACCTATTTGTTGCCCAATGTCAACGCGACCAGGCCGGCTTTGGCGTCCGTCTCGGGAACGGAGATCTTCCCCCGGTGAGTCACCTCGACCTGATAGAACTTCTCTCCGTCCGGCACGTTCACGATGGCCAACTTGAAGGTGCATATGTTTCCGTTGTAAGTCGAATCGCCAAGTTCGCCGGTGGCGACAACTGCGCCGGCCGCGTTGTAGACGGTCACGCCCGCGCCCTCAGCGATGTCGTTGTAACCGCGATAGCCGGCGCAGCCGCTGCCGGTCGTGGTCACGCCATCGGTGAGCTGGAAGGTGCCTCGGAGGATGAACGTCCCTGGCTTGACGGACTCCATGTTGCTGCTGCCGGCCAAGGACGTGACACCCCAGATTCCGCCGATCACCGCCGCGCCGGCCACGGCGCCGACCGCGCATGAAAGCCAGCTCCAGCTCCGGGGTTTCGGCACGGCCGAAGGAGGAATGGGGATTGGCTGAGGCTCGGTCGGGGAGTAGCTCGGCGGCGGTGTGGACATGGGGTCTCCTTCGAATGCGTCCCCTTATCTGCCTGCCCATCCGCCGTCGGCTGGACGTCGTTACCGTCGAACATGGACATATCTCAACGCGTTACCCGATTGACTTCGTCCCGATGGTTCGCAATTCGCCGACGTTGGTTTGACGCCAACTAGTTCGCGGACATTTCCCTGGTTTCCGAACTGGTGTGCGGGGATGTGGGCGTACTCAGACTTGTGTGTGCGAACCGCTTGATGTGCGCAGCTATCTCTTCGCTGTGGTCTTCTAGGGCGAAGTGACCGGTGCTCAGGACGTTAAGGTCGAGCTGGGGCAGATCCCTCGCGAAGGGGCGGGCTCCGGATTCGGGGAAGATGATGTCGTTGCGGCCTCAGACGATGAGGGTCGGCGGTTGGTAGGTGCGGAAGTAGGCCTGCCATTGGGGGTAGAGGGTGGGGTTGGTGCGGTAGTCGTAGAGCAGGTCGAGCATGGCGTCCTTGGTGCCGGGACGGCTGAGCAGGGTTTCCTGGAGGAGCCAGCTGTCCGGGTCGATCCTCGGCGGATCGGCCACACCGTGCGTGTAGTTCCACTCCAGGGCCTCGCTGGACATCCCGGCCTCGGCGATCTTCGCCCGATTGGCCTCGGACCGGTCGTTCCACAGTTCGCGCACCAGGCCCCAGAAGCTGTCCGGCAGGCCTTCCTCGTAGGCGTTCGCGTTCTGTACAACGAGAAAGCTCACTCGCTCGGGCCGGCGGCTCGCTAGCCGGAATCCCACCGGCCCGCCGAAATCCTGCATGTACAAGGCATACCGGGACAAGCGATCGGCGACGGCTGGTCGCTGCTGATCATCCGGGACGCGTTCGACGGCTACCAGGAGTACGTCCTCACCGAGAAGGGTCGAGGGCTGTTCCCCGTGCTGGTCGCGTTGCGGCAGTGGAGCGAGGAGCACTACTTCGAACCGGAGGAGACTCGCGCGCGCCTGATCGACCGTGAGAACGGTCAAGCCGTCCCCAAGGTCGAGATCCGTGCCGCTGACGGCCGCCTGCTGACCCCGGACGACACCGTGATCACGATGACGAGGGGCGCATGACGGCCGGTGACGGGGGATTTCGTAGGCTGCGCGGGTGAAATGGGTACGGGCGGTGCATTACCTGGCGGACTTGGCGCAGAAGTGTGCTGAGCGCGCGGAGTTGCCAGAGAACATCCGAGGGCTGCCAGTGGTGCAGCTGTGGGCGTTCGGCGACGTTCTCGGCGCGCCGCAAGAGGTCGAGGTGGTGCAGGTCGCCCTGGTGGTCGACCTGCCCGAGGTGCCGTGGCTGAGCGAGCCGCATGGGTCCGAGCACTGGGCGAACGCGACGCGGATGGCGAAGAACCCGATCGCGGCGGTGTGGCGGTCGGTGGACGCCCCGGTCTGGAACCACTTCGTCGATCGTCCCGCCCGGATCTGGAGCGTCGAGGACGGCGTGGCCGAGTCCGCGTTGGTCGCGATCCGCGACGGGAAGGGCGCCGAGCTCCGTCTTCCCGAACCGAGTCCCGACCAGCTGCGCGAACGGCTCGACGGTGAGATGGCCCTCAGCCTGAGGTCTTTGCGGGAGCGGACCGGCAGCTACGGCGAGAGCCGGTGGGATCCTGGCAAGGTGGTGAAGGTGATCGCGGCGGCGGACGCGTTGTGGCGGGTCGCCGACGGATACCTGGACCTCCTGGATGCCATGCAGCGCTAGGGCGTGTCTGATGGGCGGCGGAGCCGGCTGCGCATCACCCTGCGCATCATCTGCGAGAGGCCCTTGGGGCCGTCGTCGGCCGGCGGTTCGCTCTCCAGGTACTCAAGAAGCTTGACCAGCAGCTCGTTCGCGGATGTCCACAGTGGAACGAACGCGCCCGCGACCGGTCCCGTGCCGCGGACCGGCCCACCGGTCAGGTCGATGATCTTGCGGACCAGGTCGAGCGTTTGCTCGTCGCGGAACACCAGCTGCGCCTCGTCCGTCCCCAGCCGCAGCTCCATCTTGCGGGCCGCGGCCTCCTCCGGGGTGGCGTCGGTCGTGGTCTCCGGGTCCAGCTCGTCGAGCTTGGCGGCCACCACCTCCGCGTCGACGCCGAGCTCCGCCAGCACCCGCGCCGCCATGCTGCCCTCGGACCGGACCAGCGCCTCCAGCAGGTGGTGGCTGCCGACCGG
>CBIMJO010001584.1:0-2720 GCA_966244135.1 uncultured Actinocrispum sp.
CCAGCCAGTCGCGGGTGAGGGTGCGGGTGTCCTCGCGGCCGAGGACGAGCGCGTCAGGCTTGTGGTGGACGTGATCCGCGCCCAGGTCTGTGCGGTTCTCGGCCATGACTCGGATGATGTGGACGTCCAGAAGGAGTTCAAGGAGCTGGGCTTCGACTCGCTGACCGCGGTCGAGTTGCGCAACCGGCTGGGCACGGCCACTGGTCTCCGGCTCCCGGCGACGATGATCTTCGACTACCCGACCCCGGTCGTGCTGGCCGGCTACCTGGTCGGCGAGCTGATGGACCTGCCGGACGAGACGCCGGCCGTGGCCGGGCCGGGCGCGTCGCACGACCCCAGCGATCCGATCGTCATCGTCGGCATGGCCTGCCGGTTCCCCGGCGGGGTCACCTCGCCGCAGGACCTGTGGCGCCTGGTGTCCGACGGCGTGGACGCGATCACGCCGCTGCCGACCGACCGCGGCTGGGACATCCCGCCGGGATCGCTGTCCCAGGGCGGATTCCTGGAGAACGCGGCCGACTTCGACCCGGGCTTCTTCGGCATCTCACCGCGAGAGGCCCTGGCGATGGACCCGCAGCAGCGGCTGTTGCTGGAAACGGCGTGGGAGACCTTTGAGCAGGCGGGCATCGACCCGACCACGTTGCGCGGCAGCAAGACCGGTGTGTTCGTCGGCGCCTCGGGCCTCGGCTACACCGCGCCGGCCGAGCTGGGCAGCCATCTGGTGACCGGCAACTCGATGAGCGTCGTGTCGGGCCGCATCGCTTACGTGCTGGGTCTGGAAGGCCCTGCGATCACAGTGGACACTGCGTGCTCGTCTTCGTTGGTGGCACTGCAATGGGCTGCGCAGGCCGTCCGGTCGGGCGAAGCCACGCTGGCTCTCGCCGGTGGTGTCTGCATGATGGCCACCCCGGTCGCGTTCGGTGATCTTGGTCTGGCTGATGGGTCCTCGCAGGACGGTCGCTGCCGTTCTTTCTCCGACTCCGCAGCTGGCGCTGGGTGGTCCGAGGGTGTCGGCTTGGTGATGGTCGAGCGGCTTTCGGACGCTCGCCGCAATGGGCACGAAGTCCTTGCTGTGGTGCGAGGTTCGGCGATCAACCAGGACGGCGCTTCCAACGGCCTCACCGCGCCGAACGGTCCCTCGCAGCAGCGGGTGATCCGCGCGGCCCTCGCGACCGCCGGACTGTCCACTAAGGACGTCGACGTCGTTGAGGCACACGGCACTGGCACGACTCTAGGTGACCCGATCGAGGCTCAGGCCTTGCTCGCGACCTACGGCCAGGACCGGGAGACTCCGCTGCTGCTGGGCTCGATCAAGTCCAACATCGGGCACGCTCAGGCCGCGGCCGGTATCGCCGGTGTGATCAAGATGGTGCTGGCCCTCCGCAACGGTGTCGTCCCAAAGACCCTGCACATCGACGCTCCCTCGTCGCATGTGGACTGGGAGAGCGGCTCGATCTCGCTGCTCACCGAGGAGACAGCCTGGCCGGAGACCGGGCGTCCGCGCCGGGCGGCCGTGTCCTCGTTCGGTGTCAGCGGCACCAACGCACACGTGATCATCGAGCAGGCACCGGCGGTCTCGGTCGACGCGACTCCTCGTCAATCGGCGCTCGTGCCGTGGATCGTGTCCGGCAAGACCGAGGACGCCTTGCAGGCTCAGGCTGAGCGTTTGCTGGAGCACGTGGACGGCCTGGATCCGGTCGATGTCGGGTTCTCGCTGGCCGGACGGACGGCGTTCGAGCACCGGGCGGTGGTTCTCGGCGATGGGCTGAGTGCCTTGGCCGCGGGTGAACCGTCGTCAGTGGTCCAAGGTGTGGCTGATGTCGATGGCAAGACCGTCTTCGTCTTCCCGGGCCAGGGTGCCCAGTGGGTGGGCATGGGTGCCCAGTTGCTGGACGAGTCGCCGGTGTTCGCCGAGCGGCTGGCCGAGTGCGCGGCGGCCCTGGATCCGTTCGTGGACTGGTCTTTGCTCGACGTCCTGCGGGAAAGCCAGGACCTGGACCGGGTCGACGTCGTCCAGCCCGCCTCCTGGGCCGTGATGGTCGCGCTGGCCTCGATGTGGCAGTCGTACGGGGTGAAGCCCGACGCGGTCGTTGGCCACTCGCAAGGCGAGATCGCTGCGGCTGTGGTTTCTGGGGCACTGTCGCTTCAGGACGGTGCACGAGTGGTCGCGTTGCGCAGCCAGGCGATCGCGCGGACTCTGGCCGGACAGGGCGGGATGATGTCGGTCGCGCTGCCGCTGGCCGACGTGGAGTCCCGTGTGGACAGCCGACTTTCGGTCGCCGCGGTGAACGGCCCGCGTTCTGTCGTGGTCGCCGGTGACCCGGAAGCCCTGGACGCCTTGCACGCCGAGCTGACCGCCGAGGACATCCGTGCCCGCAAGATCGCCGTGGACTACGCGTCACACTCCGCGCACGTTGAGTGGCTGCACGGGGATCTGCTGGCCGAGCTGGGCCCGATCCAGCCTCAGCAGGCAGGAGTTCCGTTCTTCTCAACGGTGACCGGACAATGGGAGGACGGCACTGGCTTCGACGCCGAGTACTGGTACCGCAACCTGCGTCAGCGTGTGGAGTTCGAACCCTCGATCCGGGCGCTGATCGCGGAACGGCACCGCGTGTTCGTCGAGGTCAGCTCGCATCCGGTGCTGACCATGGCGGTCCAGGAGATCATCGACGAGGCCGACGCCATCGCCGTCACGACCGGCACGCTCCGCCGCGACAACG
>CBIMJO010001585.1:0-2715 GCA_966244135.1 uncultured Actinocrispum sp.
ATCTCATGCCGCATCAAGCGTAAGGTGAGCCAGCGTGTCACGCATCAGCCGAACCACGACAGTTTCATAATTCGAGGACTGCCGAATTTGGCTCTATGGGATCAAGGCGCGCCGCCGCTGGCGGCGCGAGGGGCGCTTGCAGCTCGGGGCAAGGCCATCACGACACGACCGGGCTCCCGCTTCGCTCCACCCGGTCGGTCGCCCGGCCGGCCCCGAGCTGCCGCGCCAGTCGGTCAGCCAGCGGCGGCGCGCAGATGCTCACAGCCACCACGGCGCCGTGACGATCGCCGAGTGGTCGACCTGGACGAGCTGGGCACGGCGATCGACGCCAAGGAGGCTTCGCCACCTTGCCACTGGGCGAGCCGTCCCGACCTTCGAGCATGACCATGGCCGGCGGCGCTGTGTCAAGGCGGGAAGGAGTACCTTGACACAGCGCCACCGGCCACGTGATCAAGCGATGTCGGGGCGGCGACGAAACAAGATCATCGCCATACTTAACCCCCACAAAACGATGGCAAACGATCAGATGCGACCATCCTCAATGGCCGTTTGCGTTCGTTATCTGCGCAGCTAGCGAAGGGTGTTGGCGACTGACGACAGATGATCGAAAACGGCTCCTGGGAATCCGCGGGTTCGGGGTTCGATCCCCCGGGGGCCCACGATCTCAGGGGACGTGTGTCCGCGGAGTGCGCGGACCGCGTCGATCGTCATGATGTTGGGGGCCGAGCCCCCCAAACCCCCACGTGCGGCCTGCGGCCGCCTCACTTTCCAGCGAAGCCGGGCGTAGTCGGAGCAGCCTATTGCCACGAGCGGTGTCCATGTATTCGCGGAACGTCACCGTGACGTCACTCACGAACAGGCGAGGGAAGTCGTGGGCGAGGAACTGCACGATCCTGTTCCTGCCATCAGGTGGGATGGACCCGCTAGTGCGAGGGCGGTGGCGTTTTCGGGGGGTGCGAGCCACTTGGCGTCTTCGGTGAACACCGCGGCGATCTTGGTGGGGTTGTGGGTGGCGAAGGCTTTCCAGGCGTTTTGATGATGTCGCGGGTTTGGTGGGACACGGTCGCGACCGTAGATGTATGGGGGTCTGTGGGGCTGGCGGGTTTCTGACGTTACCGCTGGTTTTGGGTCAGCCGATGGGGATGGGGAGTTTGGTGGGGTAGGTGGCGAGGGCTGCTTTTTCTTCTGGGGTTGGGGGGCGGCGGGCGGTGGCGATCAGGAGTGCCGCTTGGTCCGTGAGGGTGGGTGGGAAGGGGGCGCCGGCGAGTTTTTCCAGCATGTGGCGGGCTTGGGTGAGGGTTTCGGCGGGAGGTTCGGCCGCTGCGGGGATGTTCGCGGTGAGGTCGAGGTGGTGGAGGGTCCATTCCAGGATGTAGGCCGTCAGGTAGTCCTGGACGGTGAGGACTTCGTCACGGGTGCTCACGCGCGCTGCGGGGTTGGCGAGGGTGGCGGCGCGGCCTGCGGCGGAGCCGACGTCGTCGAGGTGGAACTTGAGCAGCCATGGTTCCTGGTAGGCCGCGGCCAGGCGGACGATCAGGGCGTCGAGGGGGTCGTCACCGGTCGGGGGTTCGACCACGTGCCAGTAGCTGATCGCGTCCACGGTCGGTTCGGTGTCCGCGGGGGTGGCGAGGGTGATCAGGACGTCCTGGGCGTCGATCACCAAGTGGCACACCAGATCCCGGACCAGCCAGCCGGTGCAGCCGGAGGGCCGCTCGAAGTCCTCGTCCTTGAGGTCCGCGACCGCGGCGAGCAATGCCGTCCAGGAGCGCGCGAAGAGATCCACACGGCACCGTAATGCCGTTCCGGAACGCCGGACAACCGGATTTACCCGCCGAACCCGGCCCGGTTGCGGAAAGCCCACTCGCGGAACGTCGTCGCCGGGGCACCGGTGAGCTTCTCGACTTCGGGGCTGATGGTCGCGGTGAACTCCGACAACGCGGTGGCCCGCAACGCCATGATCGCGTCCGCCATCACCGGCGGCACACCGTGGTCGAGAATGGCCTGGCGCGCGACTTCCGCCGATACCTCGACGAAGTTCAGCGGCAGGTCAAGGACTTCGGCCAGGATCGCGGTCATTTCCGCGGGTGTCAGGGCTTCCGGGCCGGTGAGGGTGTACGCCTGACCAGCGTGGCCCGGTTCGGTCAGCACGCGGGCGGCGACCGCGGCGATGTCCTCGGGCGCGATGGCCGCCACGCGACCGCTGGCATAAGGCGCGTAGACGGCGTTGTCCCGGCGGATCGGCCCGGCCCACGCGAGGGTGTTGGACATGAACCCCATGGGACGCAGGAAGGTCCACGCCAGCCCACTGTCCTCAACGGACTTCTCACCCGCTCGATGCCAGTTCGGGATCGGGTCGGTCGCGGCGGGGTCACCGGCCCGTCCCGACGACAGCTTCACGATGGTGCCGACGCCCGCTTCGACTGCCGCGCGGGCAAGATTGGCGTCGTGTGACGGGATATCCACGCCACTGGACAACAAGAACACCTGCTGCACGCCCTTCAAAGCGGGCACAAGGCTTTCCGGCGAACCAAGGTCCGCGTACACGGTCTCGACCGGCAGGTCGACGGTTCGCCGGGTGGCCGCGCGGACCGGTGCGCCCGCGGTGACGAGCAGGTCGACGAGCGTACGGCCGATCGTTCCGGTCGCCCCAGTAACCAAGATCATGACATCCCCTCCTGAAGAGTTCTGAGCACTGTGTCGTGCCAGGTGAGCTCG
>CBIMJO010001586.1:0-2710 GCA_966244135.1 uncultured Actinocrispum sp.
ACCCAGTTCGAGCAGACGACTGCGGACGGTGTCCCACCCGCAGATGCGATGTGCGAAAGAAATCAGTCTGCGTCCGCTCATGGCGTTTCCCGTCACTCTTTGAGTGCCTGAATGAGCGCCGCGACCGCGCCCGTGAATGATGCCATCGCGGTGATCACCGCGGCGACTTTGACCGGCTCGGCGGTGCTTGCGGCGGCCATCGTGAACCAGGCCACGCAGACGAACGATATTCCGATGAACACCGCGGCCATCACCCTGTTTTTTCTCTTCATCCGACACCTCGTTGACGTCTCGCCGAGCCTGTGCGCCGTTCTCCCGTGGCGGCCGGAATGCCCTGGTAGGCGGGCAGATCCACCACGGTGAACGGTAGTGGGATCAGGATACGGAGCACTGTGCTGTTCGCCATCCCGCTGCACTGGTAAATCTGCCCTCGATGCTGGCCGTCTCGCGATCTGCCCAGGTCAGAGGTGGTGCAGGTGGGCGAGTAGACCTTGTACCATTACAAGGTCGCTCCCAGCGGGGCCCGTTACGCTTGCTGCGCTGGCACCTGGACTCTTCGCCGAGCCTGGCAACAGCACAGAGGCAGGCCTGCGGGGGTGGTAGCCCGCAGTACCTGCCTCGCTTTCATCTTCATCGCAGGCCCGTGTTGTTCCGCGCTTCCGCGACGATCCGTACCAGTTTCGCCTGGTCTTCGATGACGATCTGACGGTAGCTCGTCGAGATGGCACCCAGGCTCCGAAGTTCGCGCAACGCCTTGTGGATCGCCGGACCGGACGAGTCGACCATCGCCGCCAGCTGTGTCTGCGGCAACGGCACGCCGAGGCTGATGGCGCGGCCCTGCTCGTCGCCGAACGACTGGGCCAGCCCGAGCAGGATGTTCGCCACCCGCACCAGCACCGGATAGCTGCCGGCCTCCGACCGGGCGGCCGTGGTCGCGCGCCACTTCCGGGTGATGTCTCGCATCAGCACGAACGCGATGTCCGGGAACCGGGCCATCAGGCCGCGGAACTCCTGCTCCGAGACGGTCACGACCTGGGTGGGAACGGTCGCGGTCACGGTCGCCATGCGGGGCATGTGGTCGACCATCGCGGCCTCGCCGACCACGTCGCCGATCGCCCGGATCGCCAGCAGGGTCGTGTGGCCGTTGTGCGCGGCGGCCGAGACCGTCACCATGCCCGACTTGATCACGAACATGTGGGTCGAGTCGCTGCCTTGCCGCAGCAGCACATCACCGGGCGCGAACATCCGGTCCGGGGCACCGAGCAGCGCTTTGACGGCCGAGGGCGGTAGTTTTCCCAGATAGCTGTCGGTGGGCCAGTTGGTGCCGCGTCGCGGTTTGCGTTCCGCCATTCGTTGTCCGTTGCTTGTAGCCATCCCTTTCCCCTTCGCCGAGTCCATTTCAGGATCGCCGCAGGGGTGTGCGCATGGCAATAGCTATCCAACCGGCATGCCCGGGGATTCGGCCGGTAGAACGGATGATCTTTCCCGGCCGGATTGGGCACGCTGGGCGATGTAGGCGCCGGTCAATATCGCGACCCCGCCGATGATCTGCACCACGCCGAGGGTCTCATTGAGCAGCACCCACGCGTAGAGGGTGGCGATCAGCGGTTCGGCGACGGCGATCACGCTGGCCACATTGGACGGTAGGTGCCGCAGCGCGGTCATGCCAATCGTGTACGGCAGAACCGTGCCGAACAAGGCGATCGCGACGATGAGTGTCCACACAGGACCGAGCTGTGTGTCCTTGGTGAGCACGTCCACCGGCATTTCCCACGGTGGGGCGATGGCCACGACCAGGACGGCGCCGATCAGCATGCCCCAGGTGACCATGGTGAGCGGGTGTTTGGTGCGCACCCCGTGTTCGCCCAAGAGGAAGTACGAGGCCGCGCACAGGGCGGTGCCGATCCCGCAGAGCAGCCCGATCGCGTCCAGCGTCATGCCCTGCCAGACCTGCGCCATCACGGTGAGCCCGGCGAACGCCAGCGCGGTGCCGAGCCACATCGTCTTGGGCAGCATGGTCTTGCGAACGAACCGGACCCACAGGGCGACGAGCACCGGCGACATGAACTCCAGCACCATCGCGATGCCGACCGGCAACCGCGACACCCCAGCGAAGTACAGCACCTGAACCCCGGCGACACCGAACAACCCGTAGGCGGACAACAACTTCCAGTCCGACCAATGGATCCGCAGCAGCCGCGGCCGGGTGACCCCCACACCGACCACCAGCATCACCGCCGCCAGCCCGATCCTCGCGCCGGCGACCTGCTGCGGGGACAGGCCCGCCGCCATCGCCGGCTTCGCCAACGGCCCAGAACAGGCGAAGAAGAGCGAGGACAACAGCAGCAATGCGGTACCCCGGACGTTCACCCCCGCCACACTGACACACCCCACCGGCCGCCAGCGCGCGATTTTCTACAGGTTGAGAAGCCGCGCAGCGGTGGTGTCAAGGATGTTCTGGACGTCGGGCACACCCGAACGTTCGATGTACGTGACCGCCTCCTGGAACGCTTCGCCTGACTGGTAAGGGAAATCCGTGCCCAGCACGAGCCGCCCGGCACCGAACGACTCCGCCGCGGCTCGGATCGCGGGGGCGACTGTGTCGAAGAACGTGCGCTGGACGGCCAGGCTCGGCTTCTCCGGGAGTGTCCGGCGACTTCCACGGCGCCTGCCGGTCCATCCGGTTGAGCAGCATCGGCAGGGTTCAGCT
>CBIMJO010001587.1:0-2707 GCA_966244135.1 uncultured Actinocrispum sp.
CGTTCGCGTCAGAAGGTCCTGATCCTGGACTGTTGCTACAGCGGGGCGTTCCCCGCCGGGCGGCTGACCAAGGCGGACACCGCCGTGCACACCATGGAACGGTTCCGCGGCAACGGCCGTACCGTTCTGACCGCCTCCGACGCGACCCAGTACGCCTTCGAAGGCGACCAGTTGCACGGCCAGGCAACGCAGTCGGTCTTCACCCGCTACCTCGTCGCGGGCCTGCGCGACGGCAGTGCCGACCTCGACGGCGACGGTGACATCACCCTGGACGAGCTGTACAGCTACGTCTACGAACGGGTCGTCGAGGAAATGCCGCAGCAGCGCCCCAAGAAACAGGACGACGTCGAGGGCCGCACCGTCATCGCCGCCAACATCAACTGGGCCCTCCCCTCCTACCTCCAGAACGCGCTGGCCAGCCCCATCGCCAAGGACCGGCTGTCCGCACTGGACGGCCTGACCCACCTCCGCCGCATCGGCAACACCACCGTCCGCGCCCACGTGAACGAACAAATCCGCCGTCTCGCCGACGACGACAGCAAACAAGTCTCCGCCGCCGCCACAGCCCTCCTCCACCCCCCAACACCAGCAGCGACGACACCCCCACACGGCGAACCGACCCAGCCAGAACAGGAACGGCCAACCGCCGAACAGAAGGCGACACCGCCAACCACCGAGCCGCAGGCCGAATCAGTCGAGCGAGAGCGGGAGCGGCCAGCCGTCGAGCGGCCGGACGAAACACGGACCGCCGAGCCACAGCCCGCAACTGCGCCCCGACCGCCTGCCGACAGGCCAGAGCCCCAGCCAGGGAGCGGCAAGCCGGAGCCGCCAGTCGCCAGGCCGGAGCCGGGACCGTCGGCCACGAAGCGACAGCCCGGCTCGGCCGCGGCCAAGCCAGCGGCGTCTGCGGTAGAGCCACAATCGCCGACTGTCAGGCAGGGGTCTGAGCCGTCGATCGCCAGGCAAGCAGGCGGGGAAACGGATCCCGCACCGCCCCCCATCGAGCCTGAGCAGCCCACTGCAACGCCCATGCGATCGCCAGAGGCCGAGTCGACGGCGGCCGAGCGGCGGCGTGAGCCAGCGGCCGATCCGGCTCCGCCCGACGCCGAGGCAGCGCCCCAACCTTCTCTGACGGCCGGGAGTCTGGATGCCGAGCCGCCAGCGGTCGAAGCGGAGCAAGCTGCCGCAAGCCCGATGCCCAGCGCTGAGCGGGATCCTGGGACGCGGCAGTGGCTGCGTGGGAGGTACTTGGCTGGGATTGTGGCCGTTGTTGTGGTCGCGGTGGTTGTGGTGGTGTGGGTGTTGGTTCCGTCCACTAAGGACAATGAGGACAGGTCGGCCGGCTCGGGTGGTGGCGGGCCGGTGTTGACGGGGTTTGATGAGAGTGTTGATTCGGTGCGGTTCAGTGGGGATGGGAAGCGGCTGGCGGCGGTGTCCGGGGTCAAGGCGAATGCCAATCAGAGGGCTCGGATTTACACCATCGCGCAGGATCCCGGGCTGACGATCGGCTCTTATCCGTTCATTCCAGGCGTGACCGATGTGCGGTTCAGCAACGACACCGATCGGGTTGTGGTCGCGCGTAACGATGCTTCGGTGGATCTGGTTCGGGCCGATGGCTCCAGTGTCATCAAGACCGTCCACCGCGTTCAGGGGTCTGCTCTTGTCGCGTTCAGGCCGGATGGCGGCGTGTTCGTGACCACGGGCACGTTGGTCGGGCCTGCGCATGACAATCCCGTGGTGGTGTGGGGATTGGACGGGGTGGGGCAGGGGACGTTGAGCGGGCCGCAGAACGGGATCCAGAGCATGGAGTTCAGTCCGGACGGCACGTTGCTCGCCGCCGCGGTCGCGGGGCAGCCGTCGAAGATCTTCGTGTGGGAAATGCCGAGCGGCAAGGTGCGGACCGAACTGACCGGCGGAACGTCGATCCGGTTCAGCCCGGATGGCAGGCTGGCGATCAGCGGCGACCAGGAGCCGCTGAGGTTGCAGGCGGTCGATCCACGTCAGGTGACGATCGCCTTCGAGCCGGGTGTTCCCTTGGGGTTCACCCCGGACGGCAAGTACATGGCCGCCGGGAACCCGCCGAAGGACAGGACCGTCCGGATCTACGACACGAAGACCGGCCAGGTCGCCACCACCCTCCCCGACGCGTACCCGGTCGCGATCAGCCCCGACGGCAAGAAACTGGCCAGCAGCTCGCCGGAACACGCCGTGAAGGTGCTGGACACGTCCGACGGGCACGTCATCGCCTCGCTGACGGGCAACACCGCGGAGATCAACGACCTCGAGTTCAGCCCGGACGGCAAACTCATCGCCGCGGCCGGGAACGACAAGGCCGTCAGGCTCTGGAACGTCCCGCAACCCTAGGAGTAGGGGATCGCCCGTAGGGCGCAACTGCGGGAGTAGGCCAAGTGTCTGCCGTGGCCCGACGCGGAAGACCAAGCCGCTCCCCGACTCTGTCAGGTATGAACGTACAGAGTCGATTCGAGCGGCTGGCGATCTGGTCGCGCACGCACCGCTGGCTGGCGGTCATCCTCTGGGTGGTGGCGGTGGCCGGCATCACCGTTGGCGCGCAGGCGATCGGCAGCGACTACCACAACGACAACTCCATGCCCGGCACGCAGTCCCAGCGCGTCGCCGACCTTCTTCCGCGCGCCGAGAGCATCCAGGTCGTCAAACAGGGCGACATCACACCGGTCCTGGACCGGAT
>CBIMJO010001588.1:0-2700 GCA_966244135.1 uncultured Actinocrispum sp.
AGCCGATCAGGTGGGTGAAGGAGACCTTGCCGCCCCTGGTCCGCTTCAACCGGTTGTTGATGACGATCCTGTTGTCGTACAGGAGCTTCGCCGGCACCGCGCGCACGCTCGTCGCGGTCGGCACGGTGAGCGAGAGCTCCATGTTCTTCACGATCGCGGCGGCAGCGCCGCGGATCGGCCTGCTCTCCTCGGTCGCCGGCTTGGCCTCGGCCGGCTTCACGACGGCGGTGGGCTTGGCCGCCGGGGCCGCGGGGGCAACGGGCTTGGCCATCGCGGGAGCCTTCGCCGGCTTCGGGGGGGCCGACGACGGCTGCGCGGCGACGGGCGCCTGGCCGTTGGACTCTGCGGGGGCCGGGGGCTCGATCCTGGTGACCGTCTTGGTCTGACCTGTCGCAGTGCTCGTGGCCGCCGTCGTCTGAGTCCGTTGCTGTGTGGGCTTGTAATCGGCGAAGAAGTCGTGCCACGCGGGATCCACCGAACTGGGATCCGCGAGGAACTGCTCGTACATCTCTTCGACGAGCCACTCATTGGGGCCGAACTGTGCTGCAGGACTGCTGCTGGACACGGCTGGCACTCGCCTCTATCCATCTCGTTCTCGATATTGAACACACGCCCCGACCAGGTTAGTACCCCGCTCGGGCTGTGTGTGACCCGATTGAACCTTGTGCGCATCCGGAGAATGGGGTATCGATCACTTGATCGATCACGAAGACCTCAGGCCCGTTCCGCGGATGTCCCGCTCAGCAGGTCGGCGGCGCCTTCATCATCGATTCCGAAACGCCACAGCCTGGCGTAATGCCCGTCGGCCGCCAGCAACTGCGCGTGATCTCCCTGCTCGACGATCCGGCCGCCGGACAGGACCAGGATCCGGTCCGCCCGGGCGGCGGTGGCCAGCCGGTGCGCGACCACGAACGTGGTTCTGGACCGGGCCACTTGCTCGCTCGCGGTCAGCACCGCCGCCTCGGTCGACGGGTCCAGCGCGGCCGTGGCCTCGTCCAGCAGCAGGATGTCCGGCCGGACCAGCTCGGCCCGGGCCAGCGCGACCAGCTGGCGCTGCCCGGCGGACAGCCCCTGGCCGCGCTCGCCCACCTGCTGGCGGAACCCGTCGGCCAGGCCGGCCACCATCGGCAGCGCACCCACCGACCGGGTGGCGTCCTCGACCTCGGCCCGGGACGCGTCCGGCCGCCCGTAGGCGATGTTGCGGGCGACGTCCCCGGTGAACAGGTGCGCCTCCTGCGGCACCACGCCTAATCGCTGGTGGAACCCGCTCAGGTCGTAGTCGCGGATGTCCACGCCGTCGACCAGCACGGATCCCGAGCTGACGTCGTAGTACCTGGCCACCAGCTTGACCAGGGTGGACTTCCCGGCCCCGGTGGCGCCGACCAGCGCGACCGTCTCCCCGGGCGCGACCCGCAACGTCACCCGATCGAGCGCAGGTTCGTCCACACCCGGGTAATGGAACGTCACGTCCCGTAGTTCCACCTCGCCGCGCAGCTTGGCCGGCACCGGCACGGGTTTCTCGGCCGGGACAACGGAAGTCGGCGTCCGCATCAGCTCACCGATCCGCCGCAGGCCCACCCGGGCCTGCTGGTACCCGTCGAACACGCCGCTGAGCTGCTGCACGGGCGCGAAGAACAGGCCGAGGTACAGCAGGAACGCCAGCAGCACGCCAGGGCTCAGCGTCCCGGCCGCGACCCGGTTCGCTCCCACGACGAGCACGGCCGCCCGGGCCACCCCGGAAAGCAGGTCCACGAAAGGGAAGTAGGTGGCGATGTAGCGCTGGGCGCGCGCCCGGGTCCGCCGGTAAGCGTCGCTGCGCTCCTCGAACGCCCGCGCCGACCGGTCCTCCCGCGTGTACGCCTGGGCCACCCGCAGACCGGACACGTTCTCCTGCATGTCCGCGTTCACGGCGCTGACCCGCTCGCGCGCCTCGGCATAGGCCACAGAGGACAGTCGCTGGAAGATCACCGTCGCCACCAGCACGATCGGCAGCACGCCCAGCGCCACCAACGCCAGCGCCCCATCGGTCGCCACCAGGGCGATCGTGACCGCGATCACGGTCAGCAGGCTGGCCACCGCGGTCATCAGCCCGGTCTGCAGGAACGTGGACAGCGCGTCCACGTCCGTGGTCATCCGGGTCATGATCCGGCCGGCCATCTCACGCTCGTAGTAGTCCAGCCCAAGCCGCTGCAGGTGCGCGTAACTGCGGACCCGCAACAGGAACAGCAGCCGTTCGCCCAGCCGCGCGGTGAAGACCGAGTTGACCGACGTCACCAGCCAGTTCGCGGCGACGATCACCAGCCCGAGCCCGGCCGCGAACCACAGCCCGTCGACCGTGCCGGTCACCACGCCGTTGTCGATGCCGTACCGGACCAGGGTGGGCAGGCTCATCGAGCCCACCGCGTCCGCGATCACCAGCAGACCCACCACGACCAGCGCCCACCGCACCGGTTTCAGCAAGCGCCACAACGAGAACCGCGGGTCCGGCCGGGTCGGGTCCTCGCCCGGCAGGTCCGGCCGCTCGGTCGCCGCCGGCAGGGCCTGCACCTGGGCCATCAGCTCCGGCGTCGGCGGCATGTTGCCCAGCGCGCCACCGCCCATGCCGAGTCCGCTGCCGCGGGCCGCGGCCACCCGCCCGGCCGGGGCCTGCACCCGCACCGGGCGCTCCGGCTGCCGCAGCGTCAAACAAGCTCGACTGTA
>CBIMJO010001589.1:0-2699 GCA_966244135.1 uncultured Actinocrispum sp.
AAACAGGCTATCGCCCCGTACAAGTACCCGCGCGCGGTCGAGTTCCTGACCGCGCTGCCCAAGACCAGCACCGGAAAGATCCAGCGCCACCGCCTGCGCACCCTCGGCTAACCGAGGAACTCCTCGATCAGCGCGTTGACGCGGCCGGGGGCTTCGAGAGCGGCGAGGTGCGCGGTGCCGGGCAGGACCACGAACTGGGCGTCCGGGATCGCGTCGGCCATCCGGCGGGTCTCGTCGACCGGGAAGGTCACGTCCTCCTCACCGGCGACTACCAGGACCGGCGCGGTGACGCTTTTCAAAAGTTCGTGCTGATCAGGGCGGCGCGGGACGACGCTGGTGACCGCCCACCCGGCCGACCGGACGTCCGCCGCGCGGATCTGGCGTTCGATCCGGGCCACGACCTCAGGCTGGGAACGGCGAGTGGTCGGGCCGACGAAGGCGTCCAGCGAGGCCTTCACCAACGGGCCGCGGATGCCGCCGAGCCAGCCGGCGACCGTCCGCAGCAGCCCGTACTCGACCCGCTGGCGGAACCCGGCCGCGGACGCGGTGCAGTTCATCAGAACCGCCGAGGCCACCCGATCGGGATACCGCGCGGCGAACGTGCCGCCGATCATCCCGCCCCACGAGTTCCCGGCAAAGTGGACGGTCTCCACCTCGAACGCGTCCAGGATCTGCACGACACACCGGGCGCACTCGTCGAACGTGAACAGCCGGCTCAACGGTTCGCTGGCGCCGTGGCCCGGCGGGTCGACCAGGAGCACCTGGTGGGTCTCCGCGAAGTGATCGGCCTGGGCCGTCCACATCGAACCGTCCATCAACAGGCTGGACCAGAACAGCATCGCGGGCCCCTGCCCACCGGACCGCACACGCAACCGCCCGAGCACAGTGGGGACGTCCGTGTCTACCAGCATAAGGACACCGAACCCCACGAGCGCCCGGTTGTCTACTCCGGCCCCAGCCGGGCGAAGCTGTCGAGCATGGCCGTCAGGCCGAGATCGAAGTGATCGTCGACGCTCGTCGAGTCGGCTGCTTCGGCCAGCACGGTGTAGGTGTCCGAGCCGGGCCCGGGCTTGCGGCTGCGGCGTTCACCGAGCTGGACCACGGCCAGCGACAAGGCATGGCCGATGACGAACTCACGCAGGCAGCGCAGGATCCGCAACGCGACCGCCGGGCTGAACCCGGTCATCAGTTCGATCATGCGGGTACCGGTGCCGATCGCGGCCGCCGACCGGACCGGCCGGGTGGCGAAGATCGTGACCGCGTGCGGGTGCGAGAGCAGCGTGTCCCGCAGCCGGTGCGCGTACTCCTTGGCCAGAACACGCCAGGGCCCTTGCCACGGCAGCGTTTCGGTGTCCAGCTCGCGGAACAGCGTCTCGGCGATCCCGTCGAACAACGCCTCCTGGTCGGCGAAGTACCGGTAGACCGCCATCGGGTCGAAGCCCAGCTCGGCGCCGAGCTTGCGCATGGAGAACTTGTCCCGGCCGATGGTGTCGAGCAGTTCCAGGGCGATGGCCGCGATGTACTCACGGGTCAGCGTCGGCCGGGTGGGTTGTTTCACAGGTGGTCCAGGATCTCGGTCAGGCGGCGGGCGAACTCCTCCGGGTGCAGCTGGAACTCCGTGTGCCCACCCGGGAAGTCCACGCAGGGCAGGCCCAGTCTGGCAGCCAGCACCAAGGCGGGCCGATAGTAGGGCCGCCCGACGCTCTGTTCGCCGACCGCGAGCCGCCACGGCACCCGGACCTCCCGGAGCCGCTCGATGTCGGGTTCGTACAAGGAGAACTCGGGCAGCTCCCGGCGGAACAGGATCTCCGCGTTGCCGACCAGCCGCGACATCCCGGCCGGCGCACGCCCGGTGATCCGTTGCCGCACAGCACTTGTCGTCAACGCGGCGCGCAGGACGGCAGCGAACGCGATCCGGCCGGCCCGGGTCGAGAACACCTTGGGCGGGTTGGGCATGGTCATGGCACCGAACGCCACGAACCCACGCAGCGGGCCCTCATTGTCCGCGATCTGGCGCAACTCGGTGAACCGCCGCTGTTCCGGGCTCCCCGGCAGCAACTGCACCAGCGGCGGTTCGTGCACCACCGCACCCAGGAGCCGATCCGCATGCCGGGCAAGCACTTCGAGCGTGATGATCGCGCCGCCGCTGTTGCCGAACACGTACGCGCGGTCGATCCCGTAGTGGTCGAGGATCGCGACCACGTCCTCCGCCTGCTCGGCGAGCCCGATCGGCGTGGCCGCGTCGTCGAGCGTGCTGCGGGAGTTCCCGCGCCGGTCGTACGTGATCACGGTGTACCGCTCCGCCAGCAGCGGCACGACATCCGCGTACATCTCCGCGTCGCCGCCCCCGCCCGAGATGAGCACGAGCGCCGGCCCGGTTCCGGCCTTCTCCGTGTGCAGCCCCGCGCCCGCGGCGCGGACCAGCTGATCCCCAGTCGTCATGTCTACACTGTAGCCAGAATCTACATCGTAGACAACAGGCCCTGAACCGCCTCGTCACTGGCGGGCAGGAGCGGCAAGCGGACCTGCGAGGTGGGGATACGGCCGAGCGCGTGCAGGGCGCCCTTGATCACCGTCGGGTTGGGTTCGACGAAGGCCGCACCTGCCAGGCGCGCGAGTTCGTGCCCCAGCGACCGGGCATGCGCGAGATCTCCCCGCTGCCAAGCGGTCCAGAGGTCTGCGAACCGCCGCGTGGCCAG
>CBIMJO010001590.1:0-2699 GCA_966244135.1 uncultured Actinocrispum sp.
TTGGCGACTCAGCCAGCCGCTGCCGGACCGGGTCGATCGCACAGCGGTCTACGACGTCCCGCACGGAGCATGGAAACTCACCACTCCACCGCGACCCGAGTGACCCGATCAAGCACGGGGGAACCGAACGATTCCCACTCGAGTTGGTGCAGCCGGTCATCGGTGACCTGTCAGTTCCCCAGCTGTCCGCTCGTCGACAGTAGAGGATGTTGCGTGCTCGACAAGCCGTCGGCGTCTGAAGGTGTCGGCTAGCCGGGGAAGCGGTTCACGTCGTCGGTTGAGTGCGGGAGTCAGCCGGCGTGTGCTCGTCGCTCGGTCACTCGCGGGATGGGAATCGGGACGACGTGCGGTCGCAACGTGCCGGTGTAGCGGCCGAGATACGCGGCAGCTGCCAACCGCAGCACAACATGATCAAGGTTCGACGCATCTGGTTGAGGCATGCCTCCACGACAGGCGAACAGCGGTCGGGTCTCCATCGTCAGGCTCAGTACGCAAGGTCTGCGTTTAGGGGGTGGCTTCCAAGTTGAGGGAGACAGGGATGAAGCAGCCCTCCCGGTGATGCTCTGTGCCCGAGGGGCCGGTTCTTCGAGGGCCGGTCGCCTTGACTCTCAAGCCACTTGAGATCCCATAGTGGTGGTGGGAACGAGCTCTACTCCATCGGGGACGTCGCCCGCCGCACCGGTCTGAGCGTGAGCGCGATCAGGTTCTACGCCGACGAGGGCGTCGTCACGCCGACTGGTCTCACCGAGGGCGGGTTCCGGCAGTACGACGTGCACGCCATCGCTCGGCTCGAACTCGTGCGCACCCTCCGTGACCTGGGCGCCGGCCTGGATGACATCCGCCGGGTGCTGGCCGCGCAGACCTCCCTGCCCGACTTGGCCGTCACGCATCTGCGGCTGGTCGAGGACCAGCTGCGGCAGTTCCGGGCGCGCCGCGCCGTGCTGCGGACCATCGTGCGGCAACACACCAGCACGGAACAGGTGAGCCTGATGCACAAGCTCGTGTCGATGTCCGACGACGACCGTGACCGGCTCGTCAACCAGTTCTGGGACTTCGTGACCGACGGCCTCGATGTGCATCCCAGCTATGTCGAGCGGCTGCGCAGCCGGCGGCCACACCTGCCCGAGGAGCCGTCCACCGAGCAGCTCGAGGCGTGGATCGAACTCGCCGAGATCGTGCAGGACGAGGGGTTCCGCACGGCGCTGCGGGACTTCTTCCTCCGCGCCTTCGGCACGGAGCGCGGCAAGCTGATGGCCACGCCGGAGATGATGGCCCGCGCCGAGCGACGCCGGGTTGTTTACCTGGAGGCACAGGCGGCGCAGCAGGCCGGCGTACCGGCGGACTCCCCGCAGGCCCGGGACATCGCCGAGCGTATGGCGGCCGACTCGGCCGAGTTCGTCGCCGCCATGACCGGTGAGCACGACATCGACAAGGCCCGGCGCAGCATGGTCGGCTTCGACCGGAACAGGTCGGCGGAGTTGCGAGCCAGAATGACCGGGCTGAACCTGATAGTCAGGTACAGCACCCTCGTGGCGACGATCAATGGCACGCCCAAGCCGGATCCGGACAAGACGGCGGCGGTCCAGGAATGGATGGCCGCCGCCCTGCGCCAGCAGACCACCTGACGACCACCGACCGTCCGGCCCGGCAACGATCACCGAGGCAACGAAGATCCGGCGCCGACTCGCGGGACAACGCACCGAAATACCGCAGCGAACTTGACCAATCACTCCAGGTGCTGGCGTGGCTGGCCGACGAGCCAACCACCCCGTCACGACTGGGTGTCGTGGTTGGCGGATTCGCTCATCCGCTCAGCGGCAAGTAAGTGCGTTGGCTGGACAGCCCAAGCCGCTTCGGATGTGGGCCGACGCTCTCACCGATCGTTCAGCGCTGGCTCAGACGGACTGAAAGGTTGGACTATCAGCTGAGTGCTTGAATCTCGGTCGCTAGCTTCTCCTGGCTAGCCGCCCACGAGGCCAATAGGGCCAGACCGTCCGCGGTCGCGGTGCCAGCGGGCGCGGTGTAGACGTTCAGGAGCAGGCCGGGGTCGGCAGGCAGATCCATCGACTCGACGTCCAGGTCGAGCTGGCCCACTACCGGATGGTGCACACGCTTGTGTCCGGACCGGTGGAGCCGAACGTCCTGAGATGCCCACCGCTGCCGAAATAGTTCGCTGCGTGTTGATAATTCACCGACTAGGGCGATCAGCTCCTCGTCGTGCGGATTGCGGCCGGCTTCCATGCGTAGCTTCGCGGCCACATCGCAGGCGATTCGGTCATAGTCGGCGAAGAACGTTGTTGCCGCCTCGGGATCTAGATACACGAACCGCGCGGTGTTCGCCGGCCGTCGCCTGTCGGCCAGCACCGGTGAATACAGCGCGCGGGCAAGGTGATTCATGGCCAGCACGTCATAACGGCCATTGCAAATCCACGCCGGCGCGTCGGTGATGGCGTCGAGCACCTGCTGAAGCGCCGAACGCACCGTCGCGGCGGGTCGCCGGCGGTGTGGACCGCTGGGCGCCCGGGACTGCCGCGCAAGGTGGAATAGGTGATCGCGCTCGGCCTCGTCAAGTTGCAAGGCAGAGGCCAACGCGTCGAGCACCCCGTCGGAGGCGCCGGCGAGGCTGCCGCGCTCCATACGCACGTAGTAGTCGACCGATACCCCTGCTAGATGACCTATTCCAAGGGTTCAGTGATCGT
>CBIMJO010001591.1:0-2689 GCA_966244135.1 uncultured Actinocrispum sp.
CCCGTGGGAGGCGAGGGCGATGACGTCGTCGACGGACGGGCGGCCCTTCCGCCGGCCGGGCCCTTGTCCTCGCCGCCAGCGGGTCGATGCTGGCGGCGAGCCTGGCCCTGATCGCCTTCGACTCGCGACGGTCCCGGATCAAGGGCCTGATCGGCCAGGGCGCTCCCGCCCTGGCCACCCTCGCCGCGGTCCTGCTGTGAACCGGGCCTGCGACCTCAGCCGGCTCGGCGGGTCAGCCGGATCACCGGTATCTCGCGGTCGGTTTTCGTCTCGTACCCGGCGAACCGCGGCACGGCCTCGATGATCTGCCGCCAGGCCTGCTCACGTTCCGGGCCGTGGAGCTGCTCGGCGCTCACCGGGATTCGCTGGCCGGCCAACTCGATGACGACCTTGTCGGGGTGAGCGGCGAGGTTGTAGTACCAGGCGGGGTTCTTCGGCGCACCGGCCGCGGAGGCGACGACCAGCCAGCTGTCGTCGTCCCCGCCGGGGAACCAGGCGGTCGGATTCGACCGCACCAGGCCACTCTTGGCTCCGACCGTGGTGAGAACCAGGGCGTTCATGCCCATGACCTTGCCGCCGTTGCGGCGGATCCGCTTCATCATGGAGTTGTTCATCCACTTCGCCAGGCGACCCGCTTTGGGCTGCCGGGCGCCGCGGGTGCCGTTGGGAGTGTTGAAGGTCATCTCAGCCCACCGTCCGCTTGTTGACCTTGAACTCGCGGACGTCACTGGTGGTCTCGCCGATCCCGAAACTGATGATCCGCTTCGGGTGGATCCGGATGATCGCGCCGTCGAAACCCGTCTGCCCGATGGCGGACGCCCAGGCGGAGTCGGTCGGTTCAGCGATGGCCTCGGCGTCGCCGCGGATCTCCACGCACCGCGGCCGCCACGGCTGTACCGAGGCGAGGTCGTCGACCACGAAGGCGGCCTGACCGTTCTCGGCGACGTTGCGGAACTTCCGGCTCTTTGCCATCCCGTGGCCGGCGATGTCGATCGTGCCGGTCTGCTCGTTGTAGCGGAAACCGACCGGGCTGGCCTGCAGCGTGCCGTTCGGCTGCGCGGTGGCCAGGCGGCCCAGCCGCTGGCTGGACAGGTACTCGATCTCGGTATCGGTGAACGACATGACAGTCCTTTGTGTATAGTCAGCCGAGTCCGGCAGCACTGGCGATCAACGCCACCTGCTCGACATCCGGGTTGCAGGGGAACAGGATCAGCTCGTCGCACCCGGCGGCCGTGAAACCGGCCACCGTGTCCGCGACCTTCTGTTGTGTGGTGAGGGCACCGCTGACGATCCGGTCGACGAAGTCGCCGACGAAGCCGTAGTAGTCACCCAGGTAGTTCCGCGCGTGTTCCTCGGCGTTGTCGCCCAGGCTCACGTAGGCGATGGCCGCCAGCCGCGGCTCCCCAGCACGCCCCGCGTCACGCCACGACCTCCTGGCGTTGTCCGCCCCGCCGGCGAACGCCTCCGGCCCACCGGCGCCCAGAATCCAGCCCGCGCCGAACTCGGTCATCCGGCGGAACGCGGCCGGGGAACCACCGCCGATCAGCAGCGGCGGACCACCGGCCTGGACCGGGGCCGGCCCGATCGCCCCGGCGTACCCCCTCGGCTCACCGGCCCACACCGCACGCATCTCGGCGAGCTGGGCGTCGAAGGCCTTCCCGCGCTGCCCGAACGGTGACGCGGTCGCCTCGAAGTCGTCCTCACGCCCGCCGACCGCGATCCCGACCGTCAGCCGGCCGCCGGCCGCCGGCAATAGCGTCCACTGTGGACAGTTGCTTGGCCAGCAGCGCGCCGTTGCCGCGGAACGGGCCGATCATGACCGCGGTCGTCAGCCCGATCCGCTCGGTCACCGCGGCCGAGGCGGCCAGCGTCGGGATCGTCTCCAGGTTGCCGAAGACCAGACGGTCGAGCGTGCCCAGCGTGGAGAAACCGGCCTGTTCGGCAGCCGTGGCCCAGTCGAGGACCAGCCGGCCGGGAATGCCGGGAATGGTGGAGGGAAGTCCAATACCGATATCCATTGATCAGGCCCTTCTCGATACGGCGTCCACGTCATCGGTCAACACCACACTGCCAGTTACTATTTCCAACCTAGCCGGGCACGTAGGCTGACGGTATGTCTCAACCTGCGGAGGCCTGTCCGTGCGCCCCACGGACGACGACCGTGTTCGCACTGCTGGGCAAGCGGTGGAACGGGCAGATCGTCGACCTGCTGCTGCAGGGGCCGGCCCGGTTCGGCCAGCTGGCCGCCGCGCTGCCCGGGCTGTCGCACCGCGTCCTCACCGAGCGACTGACCGAGCTGCAGGATGCGGGCGTCGCCACCCGCATCGACGGCTACTACGCGCTGACCCCGCGTGGCGAGGCGCTGCGCCCGGCGATCGACGCCTTGGCCACCTGGTCGGAGACCGCGCCCTCCGTCGACCCGACCGACGGTTCGTGCTTCGCCGACGACCACCGCGCGATCTGGGATGCCTTCTCGCACGCCGGTGACCGCGTCCGCGACGAGCTGGAACGGCGGATGCAGAACACCTCCGGCATGCCGCCCAGCTACTTCGAGCTGCTCATCCAGCTCCGGCACGCACCAGGCGGGCGGCTGCGGATGAGCGAGCTCGCGGCCCTGACCGGCAGCAAACCCAGCCGGATCACCCACGCCGTGAACCGCCTCGAACAAGCCGGCTGGATCACCCGCGAC
>CBIMJO010001592.1:0-2685 GCA_966244135.1 uncultured Actinocrispum sp.
TCGCCGTCCTGGACCAGGCCGATCGTGCCGCCGCCGGCCGCCTCGGGCGAGATGTGCCCGACCGACAGGCCCGACGAGCCGCCGGAGAACCGGCCGTCGGTGATCAGCGCGCACTTCTTGCCCAGGCCGGAGCCCTTCAGGAACGCGGTGGGGTGCAGCATTTCCTGCATGCCCGGGCCGCCCGCGGGGCCTTCGTAGCGCACGACCAGGACCTCACCGGGCTGGATCTGCTTGGTGAGGATGACCGAGACCGCCTGCTCCTGGCTCTCCACCACGCGTGCCGGGCCCTGGACCCGGAACAGCTCCTCGTCGATGCCCGCGGACTTGATCACCGCGCCGTCGACGGCGAGGTTGCCGCGCAGCACGGCCAGGCCGCCGTCCTTGGTGTACGCGTGCTCGAAGTCGTGGATGCAGCCGTTGGCCGCGTCGGTGTCGAGCGACTTCCACCGGTTCGTGGTGGAGAACGCCTCGGTGGTCCGCACACCGCCTGGGGCGGCGTGGAACAACTCGATCGCGGCGCCGGAAGCCTTGCCGGAGCGGATGTCCCACTCGGCGAGCCACTCCGTCAGCGAGGGCGAGTGGACCGAGTGCACATCCCGGTTGAGCAGGCCCGCACGGTCCAGCTCGCCCAGGATCGCCGGAATGCCACCGGCCCGGTGTACGTCCTCCATGTGGTAGTCCGAGTTCGGGGACACTTTGGACAGACAGGGCACGCGGCGGCTGATCGCGTCGATGTCGGCCAGGGTGAACTCGATCTCGCCCTCCTGGGCGGCGGCGAGGATGTGCAGGACCGTGTTGGTCGACCCGCCCATCGCCATGTCCAGGGCCATGGCGTTCTCGAAGGCCTTGCGGCCGGCCACCGAACGCGGCAGCACGGACGCGTCGTCCTCGGCGTACCAGCGGCGGGCCAGCTCGACGACGGTGGTCCCGGCCTGCTCGAACAGCGGGCGGCGTGCGTGGCCAGCGTGGACCCGTTGCCCGGCAACGCCAGGCCGAGCGCCTCGGTCAGGCAGTTCATCGAGTTCGCGGTGAACATGCCCGAGCACGAGCCACAGGTCGGGCAGGCCGAACGCTCCACAATGGACAAGCCGTCCTCGTCGACCGACGGGTTGGCCGACGCGGCGATCGCGGTGATCAGGTCGGTCGGCGTCTCGGCGACGCCGTTGACGATCACCGCCTTGCCGGCCTCCATCGGCCCGCCGGACACGAACACCGCCGGGATGTTCAGCCGCATGGCGGCGTTGAGCATGCCGGGCGTGATCTTGTCGCAGTTCGAGATGCACACCAGGGCGTCCGCCTGGTGCGCGTTGACCATGTACTCCACCGCGTCGGCGATGATCTCGCGGGATGGGAGCGAGTACAGCATCCCGCTGTGGCCCATGGCGATGCCGTCGTCGACCGCGATGGTGTGGAACTCGCGCGCCACGCCACCGGCCTCGCGCACCGCGCCGGCCACGATGTCGCCGAGGTCACGCAGGTGCACGTGGCCGGGCACGAACTGGGTGTACGAGTTGGCGATGGCCACGATGGGCTTGCCGAAGTCGGAGTCGGTCATCCCGGTCGCGCGCCAGAGCGCACGGGCTCCGGCAGCGTTACGGCCGTGGGTGGTGGTGCGGGAGCGCAGCTGAGGCACAGCCCCTCCAAGCTCAGGAACAACAAACGATCACACGTCATGCCTGGTGGGCACGATCAACAGCGCGGTGCCACCGAGGTTACTCGCCGGGTTCGGCGAAAGGGTCGGCAGCGGGGTCGGGCACCCGGCCGCCGCTGATCTGGGAAAGCAGCCCGAGGTGCCGCAACCGCACGCAAGGGAGCTTGGTCACCGTGCCGTCGGACTCGACCGCCGCGACCCGCCCGTTGTCCAGCCTCAGCGACGCGATGTCGTCCCACTTGAGCGTGCTACCGGCGAAAGTGGACCGGACCACCACCGCGTCCGGGGTCGCCGTCGTCCGGTTGCGCACGATCCACACGATCGCCAGCACCGGGACGATGTAGATCAGCCACAGCAGCGGCGCGGCGAAGGCGAACGGCGTCGCCGCGACGAGCAGCAGGAGCGGGGCGAGGTTGGCCGTCGGCGGAGTCCGGAAGACCACCTTGCGCACTGTTTCGGGCACGTCGACGATGGTGCACCGTGCGTGGTCAGGGCATGCGCGCGGGTCCCTCGAACGGGTCCACTATCCGGGAATGGTGTCCCGCAGATTTGACGCGCGCGCAGGACGCGCACTACCGTCGCGGTATGTTCACCCCGATTGGTCTCGTACTTCCCAAGCGCGTCGACGCTTAGGAGCACTTGACTCGTCGACGCGCGACCCTCGTGCGACCCATCCGGTCGGCGGGGGTTTTTTCGTGCCCGGACCCCTTACCCGACCCGACCCACGAGGCAGAACCGATGACGAGCGCAACATCGCGACCCGCCGCAAAACCGGGGGCCCCGTCCCCGGCCAACCGCCCGAAACCAGCGCCGCCCTCGGGCGCGCCGGTGCGCCTCACCGGCGCCCAGTCGCTGGTCCGGTCGCTGGAAGCAGTCGGCTGCGAGGTGGTTTTCGGGATTCCCGGCGGGACCATCCTGCCGGCCTACGACCCGCTGCTCGACTCCACCAAGGTCCGGCACGTGCTGGTGCGCCACGAGCAGGGCGCCGGGCACGCGGCCACCGGATACGCGCAGGCCACCGGCAAGGTCGGGGT
>CBIMJO010001593.1:0-2684 GCA_966244135.1 uncultured Actinocrispum sp.
TTCTGCCCGCCGGACAGCTGGTCGGGGTAGTGCCAGGCACGGTCGGCGATCCCGACGAAGTTCAGCAACTCGGCCACCCGCTTCTCGCGGTCGGCCTTGCTCCAGCCCGCGACCTTGAGCGGGTAGGCCACATTGCCGAACACCGTGCGCGAGCGCAGCAGGTTGAACTGCTGGAACACCATGCCGATGCCCAGCCGGACCTGCCGCAGCCGCCGCTCCGGCAGGTCCGTGATGTCCACACCGTCCACCAGCACAGTTCCGGCGGTGGGGCGTTCCAGGGCGTTGATCAGCCGCACCAGCGTGCTCTTGCCCGCGCCGGAGTGACCGATGACCGCGTAGATCTCGCCCGCGTCGATGGACAGATCCACGCCGTCCAGCGCGGTCACCCCGCCGAAGCTCTTGCCGGCGCCCCGGAACTCGATCAGCGGCGCGGTCACGACCGGGTCGAGCGGATCGTGGTGGACAGCCGGCCGAGGATCGCGGCCAGGTCGGCCGGTGCGCGGTCGACGAGCACTGAGGTGTTCTTGGCCTCCGCGCGGACCTTGTCGGCGACCTGCGGGTTCTTGTAGATCTTGGCGACCTCGGCGTACACCGGGTTGTCCTTGTCCGCGGCCCTGGCGACGATCGCGTTGATGTACGGCTCGGCCGCCGGGTCCGCGGGGTTGTCGGCGAACAACGCCTTCGACGGGTCCAGACCACCGTTGAGGGCGAAGTTGTTGTTCACGATGGCACCGTCCACAGAGGGCAGTGCGGCCACGGTCTGCGCGGCATCCACCGGTGTGACAACGACTTTGGAACGGTCCTTGTCGATCTCCGCCGGGGTGGACAGCACGTTGCCGCCGCCCTTGAGGGTGACCAAGCCGGCCTTCTGCAACACCAGCAGCGCGCGGGCCTGGTTGGTCGGGTCGTTCGGGATGGCGACCGTGCCGCCGGCCGGGATCTCCGCGACAGCACTGTGTTTGCGCGAGTACAACGACAGCGGGACGACATAGGTCGACGCGATCGGCGTGAGCGTGTCGTTGTTGGCCACGTTGTAGTTGGCCAGGAACAGCAAGTGCTGGAACAGGTTCAGGTCGATCCGGCCCTGCGACAGCGCCGGGTTGGCCTGCGTGTAGTCACTGAAGCTGACCACCTGCAGGTCGATGTTCTGCTGCGCGGCCAGATCCCGGAACGTGCTCCAGTACGCCGCGCCCGCCTCGGTGGTGCCGATCCGCACGGGCGTCTTGCCGGCCGCGGCGTCCTGCCCACGCGTCGCGAAAACGATGACCGCCGCGATGGCGACGACAACAACGACCGCGATTCCGATCAGAAGCTCGCGGTTGCGCTTCGGCCGCTCCGGGAGCGCGGTGACGCCGCCGGAAGTGTTCTGCTCAGCCATGACTGCCTTTCCCCTGGTGAATCCTGAGCGCTACTTTCCAGCCGGCAGAACACCGAACCAAATCGTTCCAGCATCCGGTCGCGGCCTGCGCCGAATTGGCATTCGGTAACTCTGCGTGCTAGTAAGGGATCCAGGGGAGACCGCGGTCACACTTTCCGTCTACTGTGGACCGGTGGACGATGTCGACGCCGAGTTCTTCGACCGGATGATGCGGACCAACGTCCGCGGCCCGGTGCTCCAGCTCGCGCGGCTGGCCGGGCAACTCCGCGACGGCGCGTCCGTGGTGGTTACGTCGTCGACGTCGACCTACGAGGGCAGCCCAATGGCCACCGTCTACGCGGCGACCGAGGGTGCCCTGGTCGCGGCCGTCCGCGGCGGGGCCGCCGAGCTCGCCGACCGCGGCACCCGGGTCAACACCCTCGTGCCGGGCGCCATCGACACCGCCTTCCGCGGGTTCATGCCCGGCGAGCTCCGCGCGGACTTCGAGTCCGACGAGGCCTCCTGCGTCACGGCCAGCCGGTACTTCCTGGACGGCGGGCTCACCCGGACATGAGCTTTTCTCACACGTTCGGCTGAATCGGTGAATCGGGCACTCGGGTAGTAACCACTCACGACGCCCGCGCGACAGGGGCGACATGGCGGCCCGTCGCAAGAAGAACAACGAAGGCCTGGCGTTCGTCGGTGTGGTTCTCGGCGCGCTCGTGGGCTGGATGTTGTGGTCCACGGTGGACACGCTGACGCGTGATCCGTTCGGTGCGGGGCTGCTGGTGCTGCTGGGGTGTCTGGCCGGCTCCTCGGCGTTCGCACTGATGTGGCTCGGGCTGGCGATCGGTGCCTGGCTGCTGGGGAGTGCGGATCTGTGGCTGGTGCTGCTGTTCGTCGTGCTGCCCGGGGTGGTGGGGTTCGGCGTCGAGGTGGTCTCCCGGGCATGGGTGCGCTATCCGGACGTGAAGTCGCCGAAGCCGCTCTCGCACCGGGCGTGGCAGGCCGGCTGTCTCCTGGTGGGTGTCGTGCCGCTCGGGGCGGTGTTCTGGTACGGCGGTGCGGGGGTGTCCCAGCCGGTGCTGATCGCCGCAGCGGCCGCGATCCTGGTCGCCCAGGTCCTGCATGACCTGGCGATTGGCACGCTGACCAGGTATGTCGCCACTGGGCTGCGGCGTGCCGAGGCGATCTACGGCGGGATCGCGCTGCTGCTGGCATTCGGGCCGTTCGGCGACTGGCTGGACGGCCTGGGGTGGCTGCATGATGTGGCGTGGTTGCTGCCGGTGGCCGCCGCGTTGATGTTGGTGCTCGTGGCCCGGCGGTT
>CBIMJO010001594.1:0-2684 GCA_966244135.1 uncultured Actinocrispum sp.
ATCGCCTTCCTCCTGGCCTGCCTGGGAATGATGGGGAACGACCCCGAGGTGGGCTGCGGGAACGGTCCGGACGGCGGAAACGCTTGCTGCTGCGGGAAACCGGGCGCGGACGGGATCGAGCTGCCGTCGACCGGCGGCATGCCCTGCGGGAACCCGTACTCCGGCGGCACCGCCCGCGCCTCGATCGCGACCACCAGGCCCTCGCGGCAGACCGCGTGCACGGCCTCGCGCATCGCCCGCGGCCGTTCGGTCTGCATCATCTTGCGCTCGGGGTCGTTGCGGTTGAAGAAACCGTCGACGGTGTCCTGGATCCATTGCAGCAGCAGCACGATGCTCAGCCGCGACCGCCACATCGTCCAGCCGAGGTACAGGCTCGTGCCATAGGCGAAGACCGATACATAGGCGGTGTAGTGGCCCTCGCGCAACACCAGCCGGTTGTTGGAGCCGCGGCCGAAACCGTTGTTGATCCGCCGGAAGTACACCCGGATCGGCATCGCCCGGCGGTTGAGCGTGCCGGCGATCTGGCTGTACACCGAGTCGGCCGTGTCCGCCCGGTCGGTCAGCAGCACCCGCCACTCGCCGATCGGCTCGGGCAGCCGGATCAGCAGGAACACCACCATGAACACGACGAACATGACGATCGCCGTGGTGGCGATGTCCACGCCGAGCACGTCGCCGGACCGGGATCTCGAACTGGAGCTGGAACCCGACAGCGAGGTGATGAAGATCGTGAACAGCCCGGCGAGCACCGAGACGAACGCCGCCCGCTTCCAGATCTGGTACAGCACCCGCCCGCCGACGGTCTCGTCGAGCGACGTCTCGACCGGCATGTACCGCAGGGTCTTGTCGATGTAAGCAGCGTTGCCGTCGCCGCCCTGCCACCCGGGCAACGACGTGCCCTCGGGGAAAGTCATACCCGCTGCCCCTCCAGAAGACTCGGCAGGTTCCGGAGGTAGGAGACCAGCTGTGCCCAGGTCCCGCAGTGGAAACGGGGCAGATTCACCCCGATGGACCACTTGGAAACCCGCTATGTTGACCTTGTAACGTTTTCCGGTTCGAGGGGGAGCGATGGTCGACCTGGGACTCGAAGTACCGATGCGGGACGGCGTCGTGCTGCGCGGGGTGCACTACTTTCCGGCGGACCTGCCGGCGCCGACCGTCCTGATGCTCTCGCCGTACGGCGCGGACCGGCGGCATGAGGACGGGAAGTTCTTCGCCCGCCGGGGTTTCCACTTCGTCAGCGTGGACTGCCGCGGCCGGGGCGACTCCGGCGGCGAGTTCGATCCGTTCGCCAACGACGCGCAGGACGGTCACGACATCGTCGAGTGGATCGCCACGCAACCCTGGAGCTCCGGTGAGGTGGTGATGTACGGCGGTTCGTACTGCGGGTTCGTGCAGTGGGCGATCGCCGCGACCCGGCCGCCCGCGTTGCGCGCGATCGCTCCCGACGCCGCGGTCTACCCGGGTGTCGATTTCCCGAACCCTGGCACGATCTTCGAGCCGTACGTCGTGCAGTGGCTGACTCTCGTCAACGGCCGCCGGATGAATGAGGTGCTGTTCAAGGACGAGGAAATGTGGCGCGCCATCGCGCTCGACCTCGTCGCACAGGGCCGTCCGTTCCGGGATCTCGACATCGCCGCGGTGGGCTGCCGGCTGCCGGTGTTCCAGGAATGGCTCGACCACCCGTCGTACGACTCGTATTGGGCTCGTCTGGCGCCCACCGCGGAGCAGTTCGCCGAGATCACCATGCCGGTGCTGACCGTCACCGGCCAGTACGACGACGACCAGCTGGGCGCGTTGACGTATTACGACCAGCACATCGCGACCCCGGGCGCGCGGCACGACCTGGTGATCGGGCCCTGGGACCACGCCGGCACCCGGACCGGCGCCCGATCCTTTGGCGGGCTTACCTTTCCGGAGTCGTGCGAAGTGGACCTGCTGGCCGTGCACGCGGACTGGTACGACTGGGCGCTCGGCCGTGGTGAGCGCCCGGAGTTCCTCACCGACCGGGTCGTGTACTTCCACGAGGACGGCTGGTTGCCCGCGGCCGAGATCCCCAGCGGCCCGCGGGCGTTGACGTTGTACCTATCCGGGAAGTCGTTGGCGCGCAGTGCTTCTACGGAGGCCCAGGTCGCCGAGCTGGCCATCGACCCACGCAAGGACGAGAACCGTGCCGTGGAGCCGGAGGAGACCAGGTTCGTCTCGGCGATCGGCTCGCTGTCCGGGCTCGTGCACACCAGTCCGCCGGTCGGGGAGGTGCTCGACATCGCCGGGCGTCCGTGGGCGAGCCTGACGTTGTCCTCGGAGCTGCCGGACTTCGACGTGGTCACCGAGATCTTCCTGCTGCGCGGCGAGCAGGCCACCTGGCTCGGCGAGGCGCCGTTGCGGGCCCGGCACCGCGACTCGATCTCCACGGCGTCGCCCTGGCCGTCCACTGTGGAGGTCGAGGTGCAGCTGTCGTTCCCGTTCATCTCACTGCGGACCACTGTGGACGACCGGTTCGCGGTCGTGGTCCGGCCCGCGCACCACCGCTTCCAGGTCAACCAGCAGGCGGGCGGGGACATCAGCCGGGAGACCGCCGCGGACGCCGTGGCCGGGGTCGTGCGCGTGGTCCAGCACCGGTCGTCGGTCTCGTTGCCGCTGTCAGGGTGACGAAAAAGCGCCACCACGGCCACCGCACCGTG
>CBIMJO010001595.1:0-2683 GCA_966244135.1 uncultured Actinocrispum sp.
CAGTACCTTGGCGGCCACAGCAGAACGCGGCCGTGCCAAGGGATACCAACCGTGATCACTCTCAGCACGGCGGTCATGGCCTGATCCACTGGCACGCGCTGTACGACACCGAAGGCATTCCACAGTGGACTACTGTCCTGAGTCGTTGATCCGATGACTATGTTCACCTCGGGTGATGACACCAAGTGGCAGGCCTGGGTTCGTCCGGGATCGGCTGGAGGGGCAGGCTGATGAGCCTCGACGGGGCGCGGCACGCTCGCCTCCTGCGGCTGATTCGGAGACCGGTCGAACGGTCAGGTTAGGTCCTGGGGTCCAGCCGCCGCTGGATCTCGCCGTTCGACATCGAGGGATCACCCCACATGCCTGACGCTCCACGTGCCCCAAGGATGTCCGGAGGTGTGAGCCCGACATCATGTCGTGCTCCCCTTTCCGGCCGAATCCGGCCGGAACCGACCTACCCCGGGAACGGCGTCGACAACGCGGTCAGCGATCGAAGTGCACCCGGCAGTACTGCCACATGTTGTTCTGGCCATCTCGTGGGAACAAAAGTGGCACGATCGGCGTTGTCGAAGTTGAGCCTGGAAAGGCACTACCAAACCGGTCATCCCATCGGGGATGACCGTACCGGGATCAGTCCGGTTCCGTCTTCCTCCGAAAGGACTCGCCATTATCACCACCGCACCGCAAAAGCGTCTTCAAGCCCCTGCGAGGGACCTGTTCAGCCATCCGTACACCAACCAGCCCGCCGCCTCGGGTGACCAGCTCAAGAACCGGCGGATCTCACGCGTGAACCTCTTCCGCGAACCAGGTGCTCCCCTCACCATCGGTCAGCAGGCCGGGCACTGACCATATTCATCCATTGTCCACCGGACGGAGAGTCCGGAATGGTAACTGGTCCGATCTGACATACCGTCGTTTGGTCTAGTAGCGGACTGTCTTCATGGCTATACCATCCGTGGTACGGCATGTGAGTGCACCTTGCCGAAGCTCCGCTCCGGTCCCCGGCGGCCCCGATCAACCGATTCGGTACGTCTGGGGAGTCGTCGTGGCCACACAAGATTCGTCGGATTTCGAACCACGCACGTCAGCCACGGAATGGGACCATCACCGGGTCGGCAACTCCGACGTCGAACGGTTGGAACAACAGACGCGGGCCCTGCGCGCGGCGGACCACCAGTCCGGTGGCGGATCGTGCCTCAACGACCTGCTCAGGCTGGTGGACCAGGTGCAGCCGATGCTCACCGCCCTCAGCACAGAGATCACCCAGGAGCAACTGCACGTCGCCGTGGCCGACCTGCACAACCTGGCCGGCTGGGTGTGCTTCGACATCGGTCGGTCAAGCTTGGCTCGCGTGCATTTCGCCCAGGCGCTGGCGCTGGCCGCACACGCCCACCACAACGGCTTGACCGCGAACATCTTCTACCGGCTGGGCCGGATCTGCCTGCATCACGAGGATCCCGCCAATGCCTTGCGCTACTTCCAACTCGGTCTGCGCACCACGACCGGGGCAGGCGGTGAATGCGCGGCCAGCATCCTGACGGTGAACCAGGCATGGGCGCACGCCGCTATGGGCAACGCCGTCGCGACACTCACGTCGTTGCAGGAAGGTCAGGAGCTCTTCGCTCAAGCAGACTCGGCCCGGGTTCCCGGCTGGGAAAGCTTCTTCACCCAGGTCGACCTCCAAGCGATGACCGGGGTCGTGCACACCGAGCTGGCTCGCAGCGTGGCCGCGCGGCATGCGCACATCGCGATCCCGGCGTTGACCCAAGCCATTGGCGACTACGGCAACGGCATGGCTCGCAGCCGGACCTTCTGTTTCATCGCGCTGGCCACGAGCCACCTGATCGTCGGCGACCGCGCAGCAGGCGTCCATGCCGCCCTGAAAGCGTTGGCTCACGCCGAAAACCTGACTTCGATGCGGGTACGCGACCGGATGCGCCCGTTGTACCTGGCCGCACGCCGGCACCCCGCCCACGCCGAGGTCCGCGAGCTGGCCGTGCGGCTCGCGCGGAAGTCCAACCACAGGACAACAACTTCCGACTGCTGAACGAGTCAGGAAGATACCGCGTCCAATTTGAACTCACGAGCTGACCCGGGCCATCGTGCCGGGATAGGAAGCCGAAGCCTTCTCCGAGGCGGAGGTTCAGACGGTGACTTCTCCAGCTTGTCCTCGCCGCCTACGCAGCCCGCGAGGTTCACACTGACGGTGACGCGCGGCCAGAGTCGTCTCCGCTGTCGCGTACTACCGCGTCGCCGACGCCGTGAAGTCGGTGGTGGCCATCGAGAACTTCGCAGCCGCCAGCAACCGGATCGCCCAGACCACGTGCATCCACTAAGGACGCACCTCTGCCCCGGCAGAGGTGAAGTACGCGGCACGACGACGCAGGTGCCGGACTCGGTCGGGGCGTGGCCCGTGCGGTGTCGTGGTGGGTGTGACCCGGTAGAAGATCCGCTTGCCGACCTCGATCAGGACGAGGTAGCCGACGACCATGCCCGCCAGCGCACCGAAGAACGCGGCTGGCAATGGCTGGAACCCCAACAGGTGCGCGAGCGGTGTGGCGGGAAGCAGTGCGCCCACCGTGACGACGCCGAGTGCGGCGAAGACCAACGGCAGACTGGGGTGGCGGCTACGGAAGAACGGGACTCGGCGGGTGCGGATCGCGAAGATCACCAGGACCTGGGT
>CBIMJO010001596.1:0-2680 GCA_966244135.1 uncultured Actinocrispum sp.
GTTTCTGCTCCTCGGTGCCGTACGCGCGCAGGTAGTGCGCGACGATTCCATTGTGGACGGACACGCCCCACGCGTCGTCCAGCGCCCGCGCCTGTTCCTGCAGCAGCACGGCCTCGTGCGCGAAGGTGCCGCCCCCGCCGCCGTACTCCTCGGGGATGCTCAGGCAGAGCAGGCCGACCTCGCCGGCCTTGGTCCACAGCTCGCGGTCCACCTGCTTGGCCTCGGCCCAGCGTTCCTGGTGCGGCGCCAGTTCCTTCTCGCAGAACGAGCGGGCCAGCTCGCGGAACGCGGTCAGGTCCTCATCCAGCCAGCCGGTCATGGCACGCGCCTCCCCGAGAGTGGAAACAATCCGTCCGGAATGTACATGCGTGCAGGACTGCATGTAAAGTGCCGGTCGTGGCCCACCTGACCCAGCGAGAGCGCCGGACCCGCACCCGGGAGGCGCTGCTCGACGCCACCATCGACTGTCTGGTGGAGCTGGGCTACTCGGGCACGACCGTGCAGGAGATCTGCCGCCGGGCGGGCCTGTCCCGGGGCGCGCAGCAGCACCACTTCACCACCAAGGCCGAGCTGATGGTCGCCGCGGTCGAGCACCTGGTCAGCCGGTTGCGCACGGAGATCGCGTCGACGCTGGTGCTGCCCCGCGGGCCGGAACGCGTCGCCGAGGCCATCGAACTGCTGTGGCGCGGGTTCTCCGGGAAGCTGTCCACGGCCGCGTTGGAACTGTGGGTGGCCGCACGGACCGATGAGGAGCTGCGCCGCTCGATGCTGCCGGTCGACCGCGCGCTGGCCCGCTCCACCCTCGACATCTACCGGGACGCGGCCGGCGCGGACCTGCCCGAGGAACGCCTGGAGACCCTGTTCTGGCTCACCCTGAACGTCACTCGTGGCCTGGCGCTGGACGCCATGATCGGCGGCGACGCACAGCGCCGGGCCCGGCTGCTGGACGAATGGAAGACCATTGCCACCAGCGTCTACCTGAGCGATGCCGACCGGCCCGGCCCTCGCTCGGGCCGGCCGGCATGAGTACAAGAGGGCGGCGGGGCGCGATTATGACGCCCGCGCCGAAAACTCACGCTCCTGCCGGCTCAGCGGTGGCACGATTGGTCGCATGACTTCAGGGGGACTGCCGATGGAACCGGTTGCGAGGTGGCCGGTCAACCGGCCGCGGCTGTATGGCGGCGGCGCGTGGGTGATCGCGGCGGGACTCGCGATCGGCGGCACGTTCGCGCCGCTGTTCGAACTGCGCTTCGGCCGGGAGTCGGCCGAGGTCACGGCGTGGGGCGCCAACGGTGACGACGCCGGGATCCTGTTCCCGGACTTCGGCGTGACGATCGTGGTGGGCGCGGTCCTGGTGGTGATCGCCGCGGTGCTGGCGCTGACGTCGGCCCGGCTGCACCCGGCCAGCGCGCCCGTGCTCGCGGCCCGGCTGATCGGCATCGGCGCCACCGGCGTGGTCATCGGCACCACGGCCACGTTGTTCCTGCTCAAGGTGCTCTTCGAGGACACCATGGAGCAGAACCAGGACGCCGTGGTGGGCAGCGGCCTGGGGATGTGGCTGCTGATCGCGTCGGCGGTGGTCGGCATCACCGGGACCGTGCTGATGATCGTGCCGAAACGCGGCAGCTACGACCCCGACCCGGAGACCCCGCCGATGGGCATCCCGATCGTGCGCGTGCTCGAGCCGGAGTTCGACGTGCAGCCCGAAGAGCAGAAGGGCGCGTGACCCGGTTCGCGGGAGCTGCCTGGCTCGTGTCCGCGGTGCTCGCGGTCGTGGGCAGCTTCGTCCCGTACATGGCGCTGCTTGTCGGCGGCGGCCAGTCGATGGTGCTCAGCCCCTGGCAGACGACACTGCCGTTCCGGGCCGAGCCGGAGAGCCAGTTCTCCTGGGCCGCGCTGCTGGCCGGTGCCGTCATGCTGGCCGCGGCGGCCGTGCTCACCCTGCGACAGACCCGGCTCCCGGCCGCCCGGCTGATCGGGACCGGCGGCGCCGGGCTCGTCCTGGGCATGACCATCGTGCTGATGACCGGCGTCGCGCGGTACCTCGTTGTGCCCGTCGCGGACCTCCGCATCGAGGCGGGCACGTGGCTGCTGATCCTGGCGTCGCTGCTGCCGTTCGCGGGCATCGCGCTGACCCGGGCGCCCCGCACGCAGGACGACATCCCGACGCCGCCGATGGGCATCCCAGTGGTGCGGGTGCTCGAACCCGAGTACGAGGAGCAGGAGTGAGCAGGCTCTGGGCGTCCGCGGCCTGGCTCGTGGCGGCCGGGCTGGCGGTCGTGGGCAGCGTGGTGCAGATCAGCGGCTACCGGACGCCGCGGGAGACCTTCACCTCCACTACCTGGATCATGAAGATCACCCCGAGCCTGGACACCGACCTGCCGGCGCCATGGCAGGGCATAGGACTGGCCGCGGCCGCCGGCCTGCTGGTCATCGCGGCGCTGCTGCGGCTGTTGCGGTCCAGGCAGCCGCTGTCCCGGCTGGTGGGCATCTATGGGACCGGCGTGCTGGCCGGGGTCACGGTCGGCGTGCTGGGCTATTTCCGGGTCTTCTCCGCGCTGGGCGTCCTCCCGCCCGACTTCGTCATCGAGCACGGGCCGGCGGCTTGGTACCTGATCGCCGCATCGGTGCTGGCCATCGCGGCTGTGGGGGCAAGTCTGGTCCCAAGGACAGTACAGTC
>CBIMJO010001597.1:0-2677 GCA_966244135.1 uncultured Actinocrispum sp.
AGGCCACCGACCAGGCACTGTGGCAGCAGCTGGACAGCGTGCACGCGTACAACTTCTACGGCCCCACCGAGGCCACTGTGGACACCGTGTGGTGTGACGTTGCCGGTGATCGTCCGGTGATCGGCCGTCCGGTGGCCAACCAGCATGCGTACATTGTGGACTCCAGGCTGAACCTGGTTCCGGTCGGCGTTCCCGGTGAGCTGTACCTGGCGGGCACGCAACTGGCTCGGGGATACCTGAACCGGCCCGGTCTCACCGCAGGCCGGTTCGTCGCCAACCCGTTCGGGCCGGGGCGGATGTACCGGACCGGCGACCTGGCCCGGTGGACGCCGGACGGCATCGAGTACCTGGGCCGGGCCGACGACCAGGTCAAGATCCGCGGCTTCCGGATCGAGCCGGGCGAGATCGAGGCGCGGCTGCTGGACCATCCGGACATCGAGGCCGCCGCGGTGATCGCGCGCGATGGCCGTCTGATCGCATATGTCGTGGGTGCGGTGGATGGGCTAAGGCAGTATCTGGGCAGGTCATTGCCCGACTACATGGTGCCCGCGGCGTTCGTCTCACTGGACCGGCTGCCGTTGACGGTAAGCGGCAAGCTCGACCGGAAGGCGTTGCCGGAGCCCGACTTCACCGCGGCCGACGGGTATGTCGAGCCGGACGGAGACGTGCAGCGGGCGGTGGCCCGGATCTGGAGCGAGGTCCTGGGCGCGGACAAGGTCGGCGCCAACCACAGCTTCTTCGAGCTGGGCGGCGACTCCATCCTCAGCATCAAGGTCGTCTCCCGGCTGCGGGCGATCTTCGGCGTCCAGCTGTCGCCCCGGATCGTCTTCGAGTACCCGACCGTCGCCGGCCTGGCCGAGGCGATTCCCCTGGACGGCGAGGAGAACCCGATCCGGCCGGTGCCGCGGGACGGGCAGATCCCGCTTTCGTTCGCGCAGCAACGGCTGTGGTTCCTCGACCAGTTCGAACCGGACAGCACCGAGTACATCACCCCGACCGTGCTCCGGCTGCGCGGCGAGCTGGACATCGACCGCCTCACCACCGCGATGACCGCGCTCGTCGACCGGCACGAGTCGCTGCGGACCACGTTCGACGCGGGTGTGCAGGTCATCCATCCGCCCGATGACGTGGTTTTCCCGATGATCGATGTGGCCGGGCCGGATCTCGAGCGGGTCCTGCTGGCTGAGGCGCGGCGGCCGTTCGACCTGACACAAGGCCCGCTGTTCCGGCCGATCCTGCTGCGACTGTCCGATGTGGACCACGTGCTCGTGTTGAGCATCCATCACATCGTCACCGATGGCTGGTCGACGAGCGTGCTCACCGAGGACCTGGCCGCGCTCTACGAAGGCCGGACACTCGCGGACCTGCCCATCCAGTACGCGGACTTCACCGTGTGGCAACGAGACCGCCTGTCCGAACCGGTCCTGGGCGGCCAGCTGGACTACTGGCACCAGCGGCTGGACGGGATCGAGCCCGTGGACCTGCCCACGGATCGGCCCAGGCCGCCCGTGTTCACAGCCGCGGGCGCGATGCATGAGTTCGAGGTGCCCGCGGAGGTCACAGCGAGGCTCAAGGCGGTCGGCCACGGCGCCGAGGGCACACTGTTCATGACCTTGATGGCCGCGTGCCAGGTGCTGCTGGCGCGCTATTCCGGTCAGGACGACATCGCCGTCGGGACCGTCGCATCCGGGCGTGAGCACGCCGAACTGGAGGGCTTGGTCGGGTTCTTCGTGAACACCCTGGTCATCCGGTCCACAGTGGATACCGGTGCCACCTTCGGCGATCTCCTGAACAGTGTCAGGGAAACGGTTCTGGCTGCGTTCTCGCACCAAGACGTGCCGTTCGAGCGAGTCGTTGACGCCGTGCAGCCGCAGCGGGACACCAGCCGCAACCCGTTGTTCGACGTGATGGTGCTGGTGCAGAACACACCCAGCGAGGTCCCGTCGATAGCCGGGCTGGACGTGACCGAGGTCCAACTCCCGGTCGTCACCGCCGCGTGCGATCTGACGTTCGAGTTCCAGGAGCGCGGCGACGTCCTGGCGGGCGCCGTCGAGTACAACACCGATCTGTTCGACGCAACGACGATCGCTCGCCTGGTCGAGCATCTGCTTGTCCTGTTGGACAACGTGGCCCCGGATCGCCGGGTCGCGGAGCTGCTGACCGGCAGCGACCGCATCCCGTTCCAGGCGTTGGACGTCGCGGACACGACCTATCCGGCTGTCTTCGCGGCTCAGGCCACGCGGACTCCGGACGCGGCCGCGCTGGTGTTCCAGGAGCGGTTGGTTACCTTCGCCGAACTGGACGCATGGGCGAACCGGTTGGCGCATCGGCTGATCAGCTTGGGCGCGGGACCGGAACGTGTGGTGGCGTTGAAGCTGCCGCGGTCACCCGAGATGATCGCGGCGGTCCTCGCGGTGTGGAAGGCCGGCGCGGTCTACCTGCCGGTCGACCCAGGGCTGCCGGACGAGCGCGTGTCGATGATGCTGACCGACGCCGATCCGGTGCTGGTCCTGGAAAACCTGCCCGACCTGGACGGAATGCCAGACACCGCACCGGAGCCACCACACGGTTCACAGGCCGCGTACGTGATCTACACGTCCGGGTCGACCGGCCGGCCCAAGGGTGTGGTGGTCGAACATCGTCAGCTGGCCAACCTCGTGGCGAACCACAACGTTGT
>CBIMJO010001598.1:0-2671 GCA_966244135.1 uncultured Actinocrispum sp.
TGGCCCAATGGATAACGGGCCAAACCATCCCCATCGACGGCGGAGCAACAATCAACGGCCCCTACCAAACCCCCCGCCTCCCAACCCCAACGACCACAGCCCCCGTCGCCCAACAGGCCTGAGTCAGCGAAGGGCTGCGCGCACAGCAAGACAGATCCCAAGCGTGGCGGCGAATGCGCCACCGCTGTACAGAATCGTGTCCGGCAGGTCGACTCCAGTCATGCTTTTGAGCATGCCCGCCACCAAAGCGACCACGAGCGAGACAAGGCCGACGACTACCAGCCACAGGTATTTCTGGCCGCTCGAGGGAGGTGGTTGCTGGTCAATCGACATCAAAAGGTCCCCCTATCAGGTGATCTGCCATGGCGGTACGGGTGTTCAGGGTGGCGAGGGCCAGCTCTTGGTGGGCAGCGACCTGTGCGTCCATGGCCTGGAGCATCGTGACGATGTGTTGCTGTTCGGGCACCGGTGGAAGAACCACGATGAGCTGGCCGAAAGATCGAGCACTCATGCTGGGTATCGCGGTCGCATTCCCGGACCGGTTCATGATCCGGTCGACCACGCCCGGCAATGACAGGTACAACACCAGGTAGGCAGGGTCAACCTGTTCCGTCTTCATGCGCAGACGAGTGAGGTTGCTGCCCATCAACCAACCCGACTGCGCGTCCTCGACCAACGCCGTGTGGCCAGTGCTGCCCGTACGTACGGTGACAAGGTCGCCGCGCCTCAGCCGGAACTTGTCGAGCTGCTCGGCGCGCGCCTCGGTCACTTCGTCCGGCTCGTCCGCGACGACCCGGCGGCCTTTGATGTGCTTCGGCAACACAACAGGCACTCCGGCTCGCGGTGTGACTCCGGCCTTGAAGTGTTTGGGGGACGGTCCGGCCTGGATCTCGCACAGGCTGTCCAGTGAAACCTTCTGCCACGGACCACCGGCCCGGACGGACAGTCCACGAACCGCGGCATCGGCTCGTTCGGCCACCGCGCGCAGCCGCGTCTCCTCGTCGATCATGTCCCTGAGCTGGCCAGCACCGACACCGTGCGTCTTCTTCACGACATAGTCGGTCGGGCTGAGCGAGTACTCGGGCCCACTGATCTCGCCGATCTTCACCGACGCGCAGTTGTCCCGTTCACACCGGCCGGTCTTGCGCCACTGCACCAGAGCTGCCGTGATCTCCGCGATGTCCTCGTCGGTCAACGCGAGTTGTTTGCCTGCTCGCTTGCCTCGTCGGCGCGCATCGATGAACAAGATCTCGTCGCGCGGACGCTCCCGGCGACTGAGTACCCACAGCGAGATCGGAACAGCGGTCGTAAGGAACATGCGCGGCCCCAAGCCGATGACACACTCGACCACTCCGGCCTGGACCAACTGGTTGCGTATCTCTCGTTCCCGTGGGTTCGCCGAAACCATGGCGTTGTTGGCCATGACGACCACTGCGTAACCATCATCGGCGAGAAGGCTGAAGATGTACTGCAACCAGGCAAGGTTGTTGTTGTTCGACGGCGGTGGACCGAACCTCCACTTGCCTTCGTCCGCTGTGAGCGCGACCGCGTTGAACGGCGGGTTGCACAGGACGATGTCGGCGCGATGCTGCCCCGGTTTCTCCCACGGAGCCGCGGTCGTGTTCGCGAACTCACCAGATCTGCCATGGAGCAACAGGTTCACCACAGCGATCCACACCATGGCCGGATCAGGACTCTCGCCGCGAACAGTGGACGCATTCAGCTCGTCGCTCGCGGCGAGCAGAAGTTCACCGCTTCTCGCGTAGGGGTCGTAGACGCTGACAGCCGAGTCACGCGCCACCAACTTGACCATCAGCCTCCGCAGTGTCATCGGCGTGAACGACTGACTGCCTCGCAGCTGCCCCCCGACCTCGTACCGTTCAAGCAAGGTCCGGAACGCGGAGCGCCCGACTCCCTCGGACAACCGGATGACGCTCGCCACATCTGCAGCATTGTGCGGCTGAAGTCTCGCAACATGTCCACCCACCCCAGCCGCGACATCCATCCGCCGGAACTCCAGATCTGCCAGCTCACCGATCCTGCGCAGCATCAGCTTCGCCTCGTCGACCGAACGCAAAGCCCCGGCATCACGCCGCTGCTCAAGCCATTTCGCCGAAGCGACGGTCCGCACAAACACAAGCGACACAATCAAGACCAGGTAGTCGGAAGCAGAAGCAGCACCCCGTACCCGCTCAGCCAACGGCCCCAGCAACATCCCCACGACACGGTCAACACCTGCCCCCTCACCAACCACAACGATCACCATCCATCCCCAACGTCGACCAGCCCATCACCCGAACGAAGACCAGTCGGCCAATCCAACTCCCGGCTCCCGCCATCGCAGAAACCTCCATAACCCCTCCTGAGAAGACCGACAGCCTCAACTACAGCCCGACGCTAGAGTCACTCCCGCCCCGAACCAAGTGCGCATACCGCATGCGCACACTCTGCAGGCAAGTCACCTTGTTCAACTCCGTGATCCGTCACCACACCTGGCAACCAACAACACGCAAAAAGCCCAGGCCAAAGGCCTGGGCTCAACACACCGTTTTCTTTAGACCAACCCCGCTGGAAAGCAAGACCGCCAAAGGCGGCACGTGGGGGGCTTGGGGGCTTGGGGGCTCGGCCCCCCAACATAATGACGGACGACCCGGCGAAAGTGCGAAGCACT
>CBIMJO010001599.1:0-2666 GCA_966244135.1 uncultured Actinocrispum sp.
CTGCGACGGCGGGACGACGGCCAACGCCGAGCTGTACAACAACATCGAGAACGCCGTGCCGCGCCACACGTTGAACACGATCAGGCTGGACATCGGGTACTGCACCAGCCACGCCGTGGCCGGGTTGCCCAGCAACAGGTTCAGCGTGCCGCCGTCCCGGTCCAGCACCGCGATCCACAGGTACGCGACCACAGTGGACGGCAGGATCCAGGCCAGCAGCACCAGGCCCTCGGTGGTGCGGCGCAGCCATTTCCGGGCCCCGCGCATGGTCCAGGCCAGCGTGAAGCCGAGGATGTTCTGCCCGATCACCGCCGAGCCGAGCACGAACAACAAGGTGAGCCACAACGAGTTGCCGAACAGCGGGTCGCCCAGCGCGCCGGTGATGTTGTCCAGGCCGACCGTCTGCGGATTCACCGAGGCGGGCCCGGTGAGCGTGTAGTTCGTCAGTCCGATGTAGATGCTCCACAAGGCCGGGAAGACCAGGAAGATCCCGATCAGGATCAGCGCCGGGGCGACGAACCCCAGCGCCCTGCCCCTGCCCAGCCCCGCCGAGTCCGTCGCCGGGCGGCGCGACAACGTTGTCGCCGCCGCGGTGACCGCGGTGGTGTCAGCTGCCGGCAACGTTGCCCTCGCCGACCGCCTTGCCGAGGGCCTGCTGGTAGGCCGTCGCCGCCTCGTCCGGACTCTTGCCGGCCACCACGTCCGCCGTCGCCTGCTGCAGCGCGGACGAGACCTGCGGGTAGACCGCGAGACCCGGGCGGTACCGGGTGATCGGCAGGACCTGCTTGGACACGAAGGACAGCATCGGGTCACCGGCGAGGACCTCGTCGTTGACGTCGGTGCGCGGGGTGATCTGCGCGCCGCCGGACACCTTGGCCTTGGTGGCGTCGAAGGAGTTCATGAACTGCAGCAGTTCCCACGCCTGCTGCGGGTACTTGCTGTTCGGGTTGACCACCCGGATCGAGCCGCCGGACATGCTCACGAAGTCCTGGCCGCCGACCCCGCTGCCCGCCGTCCTGGCCGGGATCTTGGCCCAGCCGACCGCGGTGTCCCGGTCGGCCATCTTGGCCACGCCGGCCTTGGGCTCGACCACCGAGCGCCAGAAGTAGTCGCTCTCCAGCAGGATCCCGATCTTGTTGTCGGCGAACTCGGCGAACGACTTGTCCCGGCCCTTGGCCTCCTGCTGCAGCAGCGGGTCGCCCAGGCCGCCGCCGTAGATCTGCTGGTACAGGCCGAGGACGTCCTTCACGTTCTGCGTCGCGCCCTGCCACTTGCCGTCCGCGTAGACCGGCTTGCCGGTGCCGACGAGCAGCGGCAGCACGCCCTGCATCGTGGTCGCCTCGGTCATCGCGGTGCCCGCGTTGAGCTGGATCGGCGTCACACCAGGCACCTTCTTGAGCGCCTGGCCTGCCGAGACGATCTCGGCCCAGCTCTTGGGCTGCCAGTCGGCGGGCAGCCCGGCCTGGGCGAACAGCTTCTTGTTGAAGTACAGGACGCGCCCATCCGTGCCGGTCGGGATGCCGTAGCGCTTGCCGTCGAACTGGCCCAGCGCGGCCACCGCCTGCGGGATCTTGGCCCAGCCGTCCCAGGCGTCCACTTTGTCCTTGCCCGCCACGTCGTCCAGCGGTTTGACCTGCCCGGCCTGGGCGAACTCCCCCAGCCAGATGCCGTCGATCTCCAGCACGTCCGCGCCCTGGCCGGTCTTGAGGTCCAGCGCGACCTTGGTCTTGTAGTCCTTGTCGTCCGCGCCGTTGCCCTCGAACTTGACCGTCGCCGTCACGCCCTTGGCCTTCTGCGCCTCGGTGAACTTCGGGATGACGTAGTCGGTCATCCACTTGGCCGTGGCCGTGTTCTTGCCCCCGGCCAGCGCGTTCGCGCCGATCGTCAGGGTGATGTCCTTGGCGTCCGCGTTCTGGCCGGAGTTGGTGTCCGCCGACTTGCCGACACACCCGCCGGTCAGCAGCGTCACACCGGCCAATACAGCGATCAGAGACCTGAGTCGCATCGTCGCGCCCTCCCATGTGGTAAATAACCCAACTGGCCCGGGTCGCGTCATCTTCTGCCACCAGGTGATCATTGACAAGGCCGCATGCAGGTCTTTCCGGCGTGCTGCACGCGCTGATCAGGGCAACGAGGTAGCGTTTCCAGCCGTGGTAGCCCCCGATCCCGTGGACGTCCGGTTGCTCAGCCTCATCGCCGAGGTGGGGCGCGCGGCGGTGCACGAGGTCGCCGCCCGGCTGGGTATGGACCCGCGGGAGGTGGCCTCCCGGCTGGTCGCCCTTTCGGCCAACGGCCTGCCCTTGATCGTCGGCGTGGAGTGCGACCCCAACGGCATCCGCGCGGCCCTCGCAGCGGCGGTCCCACCACCCCCACCACCCTCTGGGCCTTACCACGTCCCGTCGGGCCCATACCCGCCACCACCGGTGACTCCGCCATCAGGGCCCTACCCGGTGACGCCGCCATCAGGGCCTTACCCGGTGGCACCGCCGTCCGGGCCGTACCAGATGCCGCCCCAGCAACAGGCCTACCGCCCTGCGCCACCTCCACCGTCACACCCGTTCCCCGCACAACCGCTGCCACCCCCAGACCCCGTGCTGAGCACCTGGGGCCCACCCCAGTCCGCCTCCTGGGCTCGCGGCGACCAACCCCCGCAGCGCCCCGCAGCG
>CBIMJO010001600.1:0-2664 GCA_966244135.1 uncultured Actinocrispum sp.
CCGGACTCACCGCCGCAGCCGCTGAGCACCGTGCTGGTGACCAGCGCGGCGCACCTGACGGCCATTGCTGTGGGGCGCATCGAAGGCCTCCGTTGTTTTTGGGCGCGTTCAAGGACGAATTGCGCCTTGAACGGATGGGCCAGCGGTGCGATACGTGGCTCTCACGTCAACCGGCCCGAGATGTGTGGCGTCCATGACAGCGGGGTTAACCGAGATCCGTCAAGTAACAAAACGATAACGGTCAGAATTGGCCCGGTGCGTTTGACTAGGGCGAGTACGGCTGCGTAAGTTGATGTAACCGCTTACGGTGGGACGGAGGGACGATGGCGACCGGGCGTGAGATCGCCGAGCTCTGCGGCGTGTCCATCGCGACGGTGTCGCGTGTGTTCAACCAGCCGGAAACGGTCAACGAGGAGACCCGGGAACGTGTTCTGCGGGTCGCCCAGGAACTGGACTACCGGCCCAATGAATCCGCGCGGACATTGTCGTCGAGACAGTCCACGATGATCGGCCTGGTCTGGGACACCGATCACCGCAGGCCCGGCTGGCGGCACCCGTATCTGCAGGATCTGCTGATCGGGTTGAAATCCGCGCTCAGCGCGCACGGGTATCACCTGCTGATGCTGGCCACCAGCGGCGATTCCCGCGAGGTCGGCGCGTCGCTGGCCGATCCGGTCGGCTACGTGAACATGACCCGCCGCCACCACCTCGGCGGGCTGGTCCTGATCGACAGCGGGTCCGACGCCGAGGCGTTCGCCGCGTTCGCGCAGTCAGGCGTCCCGTGTGTCGCGGTGGACGTGGCTGTCGACGGACCGAGGGCCACATATGTCACGTCGGACAACGTGGGCGGCGGGGTGTCGGCTGTCCGGCATCTGGCCCGGCTCGGCCACTCGCGGATCGCCACGATCACCGGCCCGCCCGGCAACCAGCCCTCCGACGCGCGGATTTCCGGCTACCGCACGGCGATGCGCGAGTCCGGTCTGCGGCTGCGGGACGATTACGCTGTGGCCGGGGACTTCTACCGGGCGAGCGGAACCACCGCGATGCACCGGCTGCTGTCGTTGCCCGATCCGCCGACCGCGGTGTTCGCGGCCAGCGACGAGATGGCGGTGGGCGCGTTGCTGGCCGCCCGGGCCGCGGGCCTGCGGGTCCCGGAAGACCTTGCCCTCGTTGGTTTCGACGACATCGAGATCGCGTCCGTGGTCGATCCGGCACTGACCACTGTGGCCCAGGACAAGCCTGGCTTCGGGGTGGCCGCGGCCAAGGCGATCATGGCCATGATCACCGGCGAGGGCCGCGAGAGCCCGGTGATCCTGCCGACCCAGCTGATCGTCCGGGACTCCTGCGGATCCTGATCTCCGGAAGGGGACTGTGGCCCGCGGGCCGGAAGCGTCCGCGGGCCCCAGTCCACTGTGAACCTACTGGCCCAGTGCGGCCCGGATGTTGGGGAGCGGGCCGATGTGGTGGGGGTCGCCGGTAGGTTGCGGTGAGCCGGTCTGGATGAGCAGGGTGCGGATCTGGGCGGGTGTGTAGGGTGTCGTGGTTTGCTTGCGGATGCCCTGGATGGCGCCGATCGCGCCGACGACCATCGGTGTGGCGCCCGAGGTGCCGTTCATGTTGGACCAGTACATCTTGTTCGGGTCGGTCTCGCTGGGCGTCAGGTCGTGCTGTTCGGCGTTGCCCAGCGAGGTGATGCAGTTCGCCCAGCCCTGGACGACCACACGGCTGCCGTAGGTGCTGAAGTCACGCGCGGTCCGGGGCGCCGGGTGGGAGTTCGCCGGGTTGCACTCGACCGTCCACGGCATGTTCGACGAGGGCTCACCGGCACCGACGAGCAACGCGCCCGAGTCCGGCCGGTCCATGATCATCCGTGCCTGCGGGTCGTTCGGGTCGTCGAGGTTGTTGCCGCCGTTGCCCGCCGGTTCGAGCACGGTCACGCCGGCCGCCGTGGCGGTGACGATCTCGTCGTAGATCTCCGGCGACCACTCCCACGGGTACGAACCGGTGCTGAAGCCGAGCTCCACCTCGAACCAGATCACATCGCCGGGCTGCGAGTGCGTCCGAGCCAACGCGACCGAACCCTGCCAGTCCGCGCCGCTGACCAGTTGCAGCCGGGCCTTGGGCAGCAACCCGTCGATGCCGAGACCATTGTCGTCCTGAGCCGCGACGAACCCGACCGCCGCGGTGCCGTGCAGACCCGGCGGCGTGCACGGCGAGCCCGTGGTGATCTGCAACCGGACCGGCGGACCCGCGGGAGCCGGCCGGTTGGCGAGGTCCTCATGGCAGGTGTTCCACAGGTTCCGGATGTACACCGCCTGCACCGGGCTGCTGCTGGCTGTTGTCGTGCCGGTGCCGAGCTGACCGCTGGCGTTGGCGCCCCAGCCCCAGATGAAGGTCTGTGCGTTCGGGTTGCTGATCAGGTCAGTGGTGTAGTCCACCGCTATGGTCTGGGTGGCGCCCATCGCGACCTGCGACGCGCCCTGCGCCAGCGACACCGCGGTGGGAACGCTGACATTGGTCGTATTGCCCGTACCCAGCTGGCCGCTCGAGTTCAGGCCCCACGCCCGGATCGTGTGATCGGTCCGCGTAACGACCGCCGACGAACCACCAGCAGCGACGGTGGCCACCGACGTCAGGCCGGAGATCGTGGCCGGAGTGAACCGG
>CBIMJO010001601.1:0-2662 GCA_966244135.1 uncultured Actinocrispum sp.
TCAACGGCCTTACGTGCCGAGAAGTTCAATGAGCGCGGCCTCGGCGGGGTGCTTGGAGTCGGTGGTCACGGTGATCGCCGAGCCGCCCCAGATGCCGGTGTTGGTGTCGCCCGCGGTCCAGACCGGCAGCGGCGCGGCGGCCCACTTGCCGGTGGTGTCCGGCGCGATGCCCTTGAACTGCGCGGGCGCCCACGCCCCGGAGATCCAGGTGACGATGGTGCCGTCGTTCATCTGCTTGTTCCACTGCGGCGAGAACGACGGTCCTTTGTCGACGGCCCCGGCCTTGACCAGGTCCTCCCAGTACTGGGCGACCTTTTTGGACGGTCCGCCGTTGATGTCGACCTTCCACTTGTCGCCCGAGGTGGTCCACCAGTCCGCGCCCGCCTGCTGGACCAGGCCGGCGAACCAGCCCGGGTCGGCGGCGTCGAAGTTCGTCATGAACAGGTTGGGCGCCTTGGCCTTGAGCGCCTTCGCGGTCTGCGCGTACTCGTCCCACGTCTTGGGCACGGTCAGGCCCTGCGCCTGGAAGACGTCTGTGCGATAGAACAGCATCAGCGGCGCCACGTCCTGCGGGACGCCGTAGACCTTGCCCTCGAACTTCGTGGCCTTCAGCGTCGGCTCGTCGAAGTCCTTCACCGTGTCCTGTGTGTACTCGGTGATGTCGCGGACCACGCCGCCGGCCACCAGCGCGGGCAGCGACTGGTACTCGACCTTGGCGATGTCCGGGCCGTTCTTGGCCTCGTGCGCGGTGACCATCTTGTTCACCAGCTGGTCGCCGCCCGCCGGGTTGGTCAGCGTGACGTGCAGGTCCGGGTTGGCCTTGTTCCAGATGTCGACGACCTTGTCCATGTTGGGGTCCCAGCCCCAGAAGCTCAGCTCGGCCCTGCCGCCCGGGGCCGCGGGCGCGCTGCCACCGGCGTCATTGCCTCCGCTGCAGGCCGTGGCCGCTAAGGCGACCGCCACCACCGCGGCGGCGAGTCTCCGTTGACTCTTGCTCATGATGCTCTTCTCCTTGGGTGACCGCGACACTACCGCGTTCCGGCTGCCCACTCCGGAAGGGACAAGGGGGTGCGCTGCAGGCCGATCCACTGGCGCCTGGTGAACCCGGGCATCTGGTTCTCCGCACCGTGCCGGGCGTGCGCGTCGTTGACGTGCACCTCGCCGGCCTGCAGCTGTTCCGCGACACGCATGCCGCGCATGAGATCCGCGCTGAACACCGAGTTCATCAACATGGGGTGGCCGTTGACGAGCTCGACCGCCTCCCGCTCACTGTCCACAACGGTCACCGGGATCACCGGCCCGAAGATCTCCTGCGAGAACGCCGGCATCTCCGGCGTGACGTCCACCAGCACCGTCGGCCGGTAGAACAGGCCGTCGTAGGTCCCGCCGCTGACCACCCGGGCGCCCATCCGCACCGAAGGCTCGACGATCTGCTTGTGCACCCGGTCGCGCTGCTTCTCGCTGATCAACGGGCCGAGGTCGGTTCCCTCGGCGAACGGGTCGCCCACGGTCAGCGCGTCGGCGCGCTTGGTCAGAGCGTCCACATAGGCGTCCGCGACCTCGCGCAGCACGATGTGCCTGCTGGCGCTGATGCAGGTCTGGCCCTGGAACTCCAGCGAGGCGATCATCGCGCAGGACGCGGCCAGCTCGATGTCGGCGTCGTCCAGCACCACGAAGGCGTTGCTGCCGCCCAGTTCCAGCCGGATCCGGCGGAGCGAGCCCGCGGTCGCCTCGGCGATCCGCACGCCGATCTCGCGCGAACCGGTGAAGTCCATCAGGTCCAGGCCGGGGTGGGTGGCCAGCGGCCAGCCCGCGGCCTCTCCGTCGCCGGTGACCACATTGAACACACCCGGCGGGAACCCGGCCTCGTGCACGGCTTTCGCCAGGACGTGCCCGCCGATGACCGGGGTCAGCTCGGCGGGCTTGAGCACCACCGTGTTGCCGAACGCCAGCGCGGGCGCGACCGCGCGCATGGCCAGGTTCATCGGGTAGTTCCACGGCGTGATCAGGCCGATCACGCCCAGCGGCACGGCACGGGACAGCGAGAGCTTGCCGGCCTTGTACGGCGGCAGGATGTCCCCGGCGTTCTCGGTGGCCTGCACCGCGGAGATGGCCAGCTGGCGGATCGAGGTGCCGACCTCGTCCTCCGCCTTCGCCCGCACGCCACCGGTCTCGCGCATGCTCTGCGCGAGCAGCTCGTCATAGCTGTCCTGCAGGACACCGGCGAACCGCAGCAGCAGGGCGGACCGGTCCGGAGCGGCCAGTGCGGCCCACCCTGCCTGAGCCGCACGGGCCGCTGCGACGGCCCGGTCCACGTCTTCCTGCTCGCCCAGCGCGTACCTGCCGATCGGTTCGCCAGTGGCCTTGGCCAGCACCGGTGCGGTGCGGCCGGAAGCCGCCGGACCGAACGATCCGTCGATGTACAGCTGGGCGTCCTCGGTCAGCATACGCACTCCGTTCGAGACTTAGTACACGACTTAAGGTAAGTCTCGAACGGTCGAGCGTCAACGATCTCTTTGAACGGTCACCGGCAGGTGATCAAGCGGGCCGGGCGCCGGTGGCCAGCAGGCGCACCACCGGGAGGGTGGCCGCGCCCATGGCGACCTCCTCGCTGCCGAGCTGGCCCAGCACGACCTCGGTCTGCACGAACAGGTACGGCAAG
>CBIMJO010001602.1:0-2661 GCA_966244135.1 uncultured Actinocrispum sp.
GTTGACCGAGCCGGTGGTCAGCCACACGCGGAACGTGTTGTCGTTGTTGATGGTCTGCCTACCGCGCGGCAGGTTGTCGGTGCGTACCCGTCTTTGCGGGCGGTCACCACGGAAGGCGACTTGCTCGGCGCCGACTGGGCCGTTGGCGGGTCGGGTCGCAGCGAGAGCGTGATCGAGGTTCAGGCCGCTGTCGACGAGGCCAACGACCAGCTCGCGACTGTTGAGCGCACGCTGGCTGAGTCGTCCGGTGCGTTGGCGGGTGCCCGGGCCGAGCAGGAGGCCCGGCGCGATGAGGTGAACGCCGCCAAGGAGGCGTTGAGCGAGGCCAAGGTCCGCAAGGCGCGGTCGGGTGAGCGGATCGCGCGGATGAAGCAGGCCGCGCGCACGGCTCAGGCCGAGGTGGAGCGGATCCGGTCGCAGCGGTCCAAAGTGGAGCAGACCCGTGAGGACCAGCTGGCCAAGCTCGCCGAGCTGGAGGAGCGCCTGCTCGGGGCGCAGGAGCAGCCGCTGGAGGACGAGCCCGACTCGCGGGTCCGGGACGAGGCCGTCGGCCGGCTGAACACCGCTCGGCAGCAGGAAATGGACTCCCGGCTGGCACTGCGGACCGCTGAGGAGCGGGCGCGTGCCGTTGCCGGTAAGGCGGAAGGACTCCGGCGCGCGGCCCGGCAGGAACGTGAGGCGCGCGAACGGTTCGAGCGCGCGCGGGAAGCTCGTCAGCGCGGCAAGCTCGTCGCCGACGCGGTGGTGCGTGGCGGTGAGTACGCGATCGAGCGGATCGAGGTCTCGCTGCATCGTGCCGCGGCGCAACGGGATGAGGTCGCTTCGCGGCGCACCCAGCGGGAGTCGGCGCTGCAGGAGGTGCGCGGGCGCGTCCGGGAGCTGTCCACCGAGCTGGAGAAGCTGACCGACGCCGTGCACCGCGACGAGGTGCTGCGGGCCGAGCAGCGGCTGCGGATCGAGCAGCTGGAGACCAAGATCGCCGAGGACTTCGGCATGGGCCTGGACGACCTGGTCGCCGAGTACGGCCCGGACCGCCCCATCCCCGCGCCGGCCAACGAGATCGCCGACTACGAGGCGGCCAAGGAGCGCGGCGAGGACGTGACCAGGCCGCCGTCGTCACCGTTCGACCGGGACACCCAGCTGCGCCGCGCGAAGAAGGCGGAGAAGGACCTGGCCCTGCTGGGCAAGGTGAACCCGTTGGCGCTGGAGGAGTTCGCCGCGCTGGAGGAGCGCTACAAGTTCCTGTCCACGCAGCTGGAGGACCTCAAGGACACCCGCCGCGACCTGTTGACGGTCGTGAAGGAGGTCGACGAGAAGATCCTCGAGGTGTTCACGCTGGCCTACGAGGACGTCGCCCGCGAGTTCGAGATCGTCTTCAACACCCTGTTCCCGGGCGGCGAGGGCCGGATGATCCTCACCGAACCGGACGACATGCTGACCACCGGCGTGGATGTGGAAGCCAGGCCGCCGGGCAAGAAGATCAAGCGCCTCTCCCTGCTCTCCGGCGGCGAGAAGTCCCTGGTCGCGGTGGCCATGCTGGTCGCCATCTTCCGCGCCCGCCCCTCGCCCTTCTACGTGATGGACGAGGTCGAAGCGGCGCTGGACGACACCAACATGCGCCGCCTCATCGGCCTCCTCGAAGAGCTGCGAGCCACCTCCCAGCTCATCATCATCACGCACCAGAAGCCCACCATGGAGATCGCCGACGCCCTCTACGGCGTCAGCATGCGCGGCGACGGCATAACCCAAGTAATCTCCCAACGCCTCCGCAACCAAGACTGACCCCAACCCGAACCCTCAACCCAGCTCCGCAGCGAGATCCGGCCGAGGTCTGGATGATGGGGGCGAGGTGCGCGGGAGGGGTTGGGGCGGATTTTGTGTGGAGTGGCGGCGCACATACGCTTTCCGGCTGGCAGGGCGCCAGCCCTGCCAGCGCCTTCCGTCCTGCCTGTGCGCCGCAGGGGTCCCCACACCAAATCCGGCCCAACCCCTCCCGGCCCGGCACGACCTCACCAACCACCAAGCGCCGCGCCAATTCCACGGCTATGCCAGCAAGCCCTCGATCTCGGCCATCTGAGCCGCGGTCAGCGGTCCTTTGTGGAGCGCGGCCGCGTTCTCCTCCGCTTGCTGCACCGTGCGGAACCCCGGGATCGGGATAGTCCGGTCGCTGCAGGCCCAGATCCAGCCCAGTGCCCCCTGAACCAGCGTTCGCCCATCCGCGGTCAGGATCTCGCGGATGGCGGTCACGCGGGAAAGCCACTCGGGCGAAGGCTTTCCGTCCACATAGAACCTCAACCACGGCGGCGGCGTTCCGCGCAGGTCGCTGCCCGGGTGCTGAGTGTCCTTTGTGGTCTTCCCGGTCAGCAGGCCCATTGCCAGCGGGCTGCGGTTGATGCTCGCCAGGTTGAACCGCTCCGCTACGGCCAGCATCTCCGGTGCGGGGTTCAGCACGCTCAGTTCGTGTTGCACCGCAGCGCAATGCTCGCCCTCACCGAACAAGGCCGCCTGCGCGGGGGTGTCCGTGCTCCAGGCGTAGGCGCGGATCAGGCCCTCCCGCACGAGGTCCTCGCATGCCGAGCGCAGAACGACCGCCTGGGTGTCCGACGGGGAGATGTGCAACTGGTACAGGTCGATCCAGTCCGTACCAAGGCGTTTCAGCGA
>CBIMJO010001603.1:0-2655 GCA_966244135.1 uncultured Actinocrispum sp.
ATCACGGCGAGGACCTCGGGCGCCGAGTCGGCGTCGAGCTCGCCGGCCGGCTCAAGGGTGACGCCCGTGGTGGTGGGCGTGCTGGTGATGGTGAAGTCCTTCCTCATGGCGTGTCCTTGGGGACGCCGAGGGCCAGCAGGGCGGTGTCGTCCTCGACGCCGTCACCGAAATCCACCAGCAGGCCGGTCAGGGCGGCGATGACCGACGGCGCGGCTGGCTCCGCGACGCCGGCGACGAAGTCACGCAGTCCGTCCTCGGTGTAACGGATCCGCCCCTCGACGCGGGCCTCGGACAGCCCATCGGTGTAGAGCAGCACCGTCTCGCCAGGCCCCAGGTGCAGGTCGACACTGGTGAAACGCGCTGATGCCAAGACACCGACCAACTGACCGCCGGGGGTGTCGAGGAACGTGACGGAACCATCGGCGTGGATGTGCACCGCCGGTGGATGACCACCGCTGGCCAGCCGCAACGCACAGCCGGTCGCGGTCGGGGTCAGCACACCGTGGACGACGGTGCAGTACCACGGGTCGATGCCGTGATACTCCTTGTGCAGCACCGTATTGAGGTTCTGCAGCACGGCCACCGGGTCCGGGTCGTAGACAGCTGCGGCCCGCACAGTGTGACGGGCCAGGGTGGTCACCATCGCCGCATCGATGCCCTTCCCGCTGACATCACCGAGGAAGAAGCCCCAAGTGCCCTCCGAGAGCGGGAACAAGTCATAGAAGTCACCGCCGACCTCATCCACCGACGCCGGGTGGTGGTACGCGGCGACCTGCATCCCGGGTATCTCCGGCAGGACGGGCGGAAGCAGGCTGCGCTGCAGGGCATGCGCCAGCCGCTGGACCCGCTCGCGCTCACGGTCGGCCTCGCGGCGCGCGGCCAGCAGCTCCCGCTCATAGGCGCGCCGGTCGCGAGCGTCGAACACCGTCGTGCGGATCAGCTGCGCCGTTCCGTCCACACCGGACTTGACGGTCGAGGTCACCAGCACCGGGAGCCGCTCGCCGCCGGCGGCCGGCAGATCGAGCGCCACGCCGCCGAGCTCGCCCTGCATCCGCAGCAGCGGCGCGAAATGCGTCTCGTGGTAGATCCGGCCGCCGACGGTGAGCAGATCCGGGAACCTGCGCAGGCCGACCAGTTCGGCACGCCGGTAACCCAGCCAGCCCAGCAGGGTGGCGTTGATCTTCACGATCGTGCCGTCCAGCATCGTCGACAGATAGCCGCACGGCGCATGCTCATAGAGGTCCTCGGCGCTGTCCTCCAGCAGTGCCGAGAATCCCGCGAGGTGCTCGTCCGGCCCGCCGCCGCGGTCCTCACCCGCCTGACGCATCATCACGCGCCGGCGAATGCGGCGAGCGCGCCGGCCGTGGCCTCCGGCGCGCTCAGCTGCGGGCAGTGCCCGGTGGCGTCCAGCATCACGAACTCGCTGCCGCGGATCCGTTCGTGGACATAGCGTCCGACCTCCGGTGGCGCGATGGCGTCCTGCGCGCACTGCAGGACGAGGGTGGGCACCGCGACCCGCGGGAGGTCGGCCCGGTTGTCGGACAGGAACGTGGCCTGCGCGAACACCCGTGCGATCGCCGGATCGGTCCGGCAGAAACTGTTGGCCAGCTCGGCACCCAGCTCCGGCCGGTCCGGGTTGCCCATGATCACCGGCGCCATCACCGCCGACCAGCCCAGGTAGTTGCTGTCCAGCGACTCCAGCAGCTCCTCGATGTCGGCCCGGCTGAACCCGCCCCGGTAGTCGCCGTCGTCGATGTAGCACGGCGACGGGGTGAGCAGCACCAGCCCGGCGAACCGGCCGGGATCCCGGCCGGCGGCCAGCACCCCGATCATCGCGCTGACCGAGTGCCCCACCAGCACGACCCGGAACCGGTCGGCCGGCATCGGTGCGACCAGCCGCCACAGGTTCTGGTCACACCCGAAACCGTGCGCGAGCAACACCGCCGGACCGCCATCACGGCCGGTCACAACCACATTGTTCCTGCTACGCACGTCCACCCGCTCATCCTCGCACTCGGCACGCGACACCACGGAACAGACGACGGCCCCAGCCCATCGCCGGTCCGTCGCATTAGGACCAACAGGTGCCGTGGGGCGGTCCGGGGCGACCCGCCGCCGCGGACAAAGTCCACAGGCGCGGGGCTCGGCGGAGTAGGCTGGCGGCTGATCGCCGCGTTCGCTCCTGACCCTGGTTGACGTCGCTTTCAGCGCACTGGCACGTTCCCACCCAGCCAAGGGGCCGCGGGATGAGAGTTGGAATCCTCGATCTTCTGGGTCCGCCCGCGCGGCGCCCGGTGGACGTCGCCTACCAGCTGCTGATCACCAAGCAGTACGCCAGCATCACGCCGCAGGCCATCTCCGTGTGGTGCCGGCGAATGGGGCACGAGACGTTCTACGCCACCTACTACGGCCTCGGCCGGCCGCACCGGCTGCTGCCACTCGACCTGGACGTCGTGTTCATCTCCTGCTACACGCAGGTCAGCCATCTCGCCTATGCGCTGGCGAAGCTGTACCGCCGGGCCGGGATCCGCACGGTGATCGGCGGCCCGCACGCCAAGGCATTCCCGGTCGACTGCCTGCGCTTCTTCGACCTGGTGGTCCGGGAATCCGACCCGGAGCTGATCACCGACATCCTGGCCGGGCAGTTCGACCCGG
>CBIMJO010001604.1:0-2654 GCA_966244135.1 uncultured Actinocrispum sp.
GCAGGCACAGCACCAGCCCAGCGACGGACCAGGCGCCGAGCACCACCGCGGTCCTGCCCAGTTCCCATGTCCCGGCCATCTCCCATTTCGCCATCGCGTCCGGCAGGAACACCGACCGGAATCCCTGACACACCCACTTGATCGGGAAGAACGACGCCACCGTGACCATACCCACGGGCAGCGTGGTGATCGGCCCGACGTAGACGCCCGAGATGAACTGCAGGCCGATGTACGGCACGTTCGCCACCGCCGCGGCACCCTGGCCGGAGCGGGCGACCGCGCTGGTCGCGATGCCCAGCATCGAGCAGCTCACCACCGCGAGCACGAACACCCACACGAAGGTCAGCCACTTGTCCAGGCTGGTCGGCAGGTGCACGTCGTAGAGCAGCGCGCCGATGCCGACCACCAGGATCGCCTGGCCGAGGCTGGCCACCGCGACCAGCACGACCTTGCCCATGAAGTACGACACCGCCGAGAGGGGCGTGCCGCGCAGCCGCATCAGCGTGCCGTTCTCGCGGTCGGAGGCCACGCTGATGGACAGGTTCACGAACGAGGTGGAGATGATGCCCGCGCCGACCATGCTCGCCGTGAACACCTGGGCCGCCGTCACCCCGGTGCCCTCGTAGGCGCGGTTGAAGATCGACCCCAGCAGCGTCAGGATCAGCAGCGGGAAGGCGAAGGTGAACACCGCCTGCTCGCGGGACCGGAAGAACTGCTTGACCTCGATCCCGCCACGGGCCAGACCCAGTGCCACCGTGCTCATTTCTCATCCCCCACCAGGTCGAGGTAAACGTCCTCAAGGGACGGACGGGTGACCGTGAGCCCGTTGGGCTCGCCGTTCCCGGACAGATCCCGGACCAGGGCGGCCGGGGTGGCCGTGCGCATCTCGTGCGGGCCGTTGTGGTCGGTCCAGCGGACGATCGCCTCGGCGGTCGCGCGGCCGCCGAGCGTGCTGGGCGTGCCCTCGGCGACGATCCGGCCGCGGGCCAGCACCGCCACCCGGTTGGCCAGCGCCTCGGCCTCGTCCAGGTAGTGCGTGGTGAGCAGGACGGTGGTGCCGTCGGCGGCGAGTTTCTCGATCAGGCCCCAGAACTGGCGGCGCGCCTCGGGGTCGAACCCGGTGGTCGGCTCGTCCAGGAAGATCAGGTCGGGGGTGCCGATGATGCCCAGCGCCACGTCCAGCCGACGGCGTTGCCCGCCGGACAGGCTTTTGACGCGGGCGCTGGCCTTCTCGGTGAGTCCACAAAGGTCGATCACGTCGTCGACGTTGCGTGGCCTGGGGTAGTACTTGGCGAAGTGCCGGACGGTCTCCAGCACGGACAGCTGGGCGGCGTCGGTCGCGGTCTGCAGCACGATCCCCAGCCGGGCGCGCCACGCGCTGGTCCCGGTGGCGGGGTCCTGGCCGAGCACGGCGACCTCACCGGCGTCGCGGCCGCGGTGGCCCTCCAGGATCTCCACGGTGGTGGTCTTGCCCGCCCCGTTCGGCCCCAGCAGCGCGAAGACCTCCCCCTGGGCGACCTCCAGGTCGATCCCGGCCACCGCCACATGGTCGCGGTAGCTCTTGCGTAAGCCCCTGACTTGAATCGCGGTCATGCCTCAATACTCAGCCGCGCGGCCGCCCGCAGGGACGACCGCGCGACAGAAACCGGATGTCCACCGAACGATGGACAAGGCTTACACCGCTGGCACTGCCCGTAGTGTGTTGGTCACGCAGTGGATCTCGCCGCCGGAGAAGTGGGCGCCGAGCAGGTCGTCGACGTACTTCACCTGGAAGCCGGTGCCCTGGAGGGCTTTGCTGATCGCGTCGGCGAAGATGTCCTTGCCGTTGATGATCGGGCCGTAGGGCTTGGGCGCGATGTAGCGGTTGTTCTTGGATTCAGCACCGTTGAGCACGAGACCGTTGACGGCGTTGGGGATCTCGGCGATCGCGATGGTCATCGCGTGCAGCTCGGCCAGTTTCCTGTCCTTCTCCGGGCCCGGCTGCATCTGGTCGATGTCCTGCTTCAGGAAGGTCCAGTCCAGCGACTTGTACGAGTACAGCCCCGGCACCCGCACGATGTCCGCCTCGGTCAGGCCCAGTTTCGCCACGTTGGCGTCGATCTTGGCCGCCGCGTTCTCGTTGGTCCGCACGAACTGCTCGTCGGACAGGAACTCGCCGATCGTGCGCTTCTCGATGTACAGGTCGTACGGCCACTCCAGCGGTGGCAGGTCACCGTGCATGATCTGGTCCCGGTGACCGGCGTCCCGCAGCAGCTTCAGGCCCAGCCGGGGATCGGCGACCGCGGCCTTCCAGCCGAGCCGGCTGCCCGGCGCGGGCAGGAACTGGATGAACTCGTCCACGTGCCCGACGTCCAGCCACGAGGTGTCCAGCACGAGCGGGTTCTGCGCCCCTTGGGACCGCAGGAAGGTCAGCATCTCCGGGGCCGGGCCCTCGCCGGGTTTGCCCTCGCCGACGATGATCCGCCCTAGCGGTGACCCGGGCCGCGGTGGCACTGTCTCCAGGTTCCCCATGGAGTCAAGGCTTTCGTGCTCGTTGAGGGTGAACGCGTGCGGCACGTGGATCGCGGCCACGTCCGGCCCGGCGAACTCGGTCCACGCAGTACGCGCGCCGATCCGCCGCGAGTTGTTCACCGACGGGATCAGCACCCGCATGC
>CBIMJO010001605.1:0-2644 GCA_966244135.1 uncultured Actinocrispum sp.
ATCTTGCATACATTGCGTGTACTGCTCATGGTGGTGTGTTCGGAGCGGCCGATCGTGCTGCATGACCCGGCGACGCGGGCGAGTACGCGGGTGTTGTTCGCGGTGGTGGGCGCGTTGACGGGACGGCGGCGGCATCTGATCTGGGTGGACTGCACGCCCGCGGAGGCGCTCGCCGGGCAGGAACAGCGCGGGCGGGTGTTGCTGAAGTGGGCGTTCGCCGGACATGTGCGGCGGAGCCCGGCGCTGCGAAGGCAACTGACGAACGGACGGCTCCCCGGCTGGCACACCACGCAGGTGGTCGACCGATCGGCTGCGAGCAAAGGACTCCGCCTACAGGTGGCGTGAAATTCGGTTGGTGCTGTCATGGTGTGCGCCGATCGGTGGAGCCAGGTGCACAACCCGCCGACCGGCCGGACCGCCAGGGACATCGGAGACAGCCTGAAGCTGCACCGCCGCAGGTGATGCAGCGCGGCGCCGCTGTACGACGACGCCGCGCCCACCACTAGCCGTGCAGGTAGACCACTTGCAGCTGCGGTGACGAGAGGATGTCCCGCTCGCAGTAACGGCCCCGCTGCCACTTGCCCTGCGAGAACAGCTTTGTCTGATCCGCGAAGTGCGGCGAGGTGGGATCGCCGGACTGCGAGTAGGTCAACAAGGTCTGCGCATCCGGGCATGGCGAACCGTCGAACGACACCGCCTGGATGTGGCTCGACCCGTGCACGACCTCGGTGTAACCGTTCTGCCACACCGGAGTCAGCACGTTGAGCACACCGTTGCGGCTCGCCCCGCCGTGCACCGGGATCTTCGTTCCGTCGCGCACCACGAACTGGTTATTTCCGAGTGGCGCATCCAGCCGGATCCCCGCCGCCCGCAACTCGGCTACGGCATCGGTGAAAGCCTTGCGCACAGCCGGGTTGTCAGTATCCAGAGTGTTCGGCGTGTGCACTGGGTCGACTGGGTTGAACGGCACCTTCCACACCGGCCGGACCCGGCTCCAGAACCGGTCGAACAGCAGCGACCCCTTGCTGGACAACGTGAAGGTCTTGTCCCACTGAGACAAAGCCGAACACGCGTCCGCCACATCGGGCAGGCTCGAGCACATCTTCAGCACATCTGGCAGCACAAGCTGACCGACCAGACTCCGATCGCTGAACAGCATGTCCTGCAACGACTGGCGCGAGAACTTCTTGCCGTCGACCTCGGTCAGCAGCTCGCGGGTGCGCGGACTTCGTTCGGTCCCAACGGTTCCGACGATCCGCGGGTATCCGGTGATCGGCTCCCGCTGGTTGGTCAGCCAGGCACTGTCGTTGGCGTTGCCGACGTAGTCCTTGCGGTACTGCACAGGCAGCTTCGATGGCCCGAACAGTCCAGGTTGGACGGCATCGGGGTCAGAGCCCCAGCCACAGCTGGTCTTCGAGCCGTCTAGCACCGCAACCCCGCTCTGCGGGAAGATCTGCTGGCCCAGTGGTGTGTTGCACCGTTGGGCCAGCTCGTCGGTGACGTGCGGGACGACCTGGATGTCCGCGTACAGCGCGCTTCCCGAGCGGTCCGCGGCGATCGTGTTGACCCACGGCGACCCCATCGTGGACGACAAGGTCTTGACCACGTCACGGGTGTCGCGCGCCTTGCCCAGACCGATCCAGGTGTTGAACGACCGGCTGTTCTCAAGGTTCGCGTCCTTCAACGCGTACGCCGTGGTGTCCGTCCAGGACAGCAGCCCGAAACCACTGCCCATGACCGGGCCATACCGCGTGTACCACAATTTTCGTTCTACAGTGGACAGTGATCCATCCGATTCGCGCACCTGGACGGACACCTTGCGGCTGGTCATCTGCTCGGGCTTGCCGTCCACCAGGTAAGTCGTCGGCGAGCCGGGCACGAGCTGCAGCTGGAACAGGCTGAACCCGATCGGGGTGGCCACGGTGTGACTCCACGCCACATCGCGGTTGAACCCGATCTGCACCTCGGGAATGCCCATCAGCGAAGCACCGGACACGTCCAGCTGCCCGGGCACCGTCAGCTGGACCTGCCAGAACCGCAACCCACCCTGCCAGGGGAAATGCGGGTTGCCCAGCAGCAGGCCGCGCCCGTGGGCCGAACCGTCCTTGCCGAACGCGATCGCGTTGCTGCCCAGGCCTTCCTTGGCCTTCAGTTTGCCCAGCACGCGATCGACGGCGTCGCCGGGAATGGCGGCGGTTGGAGAACCGGTGGTGGGCGGCTTCGTGGCGACGATGTCGTCGATGACCCCGGTCTCGCCGCCCATCATGGCCAGGGAGTGCATGTGCCGGAACACATCGAGCTCGGTGATCGGCCGGATCCACGCGGCACCACGGCAGGCCGGGTCAGTGATCCTGCCGGTCGCCACGAACTTGTTGTACCCGGCGACATAGCCGCGGATCAGCTCGCGGGCCTCGGGTTGCGGACCGAGCGGTGCGGGCTGCCGGAAGTCCCGCTCGACGATGCCGGAGTCGTTGACCTGCTGGTAATACAGGTCGCTGTTCAGGCTGGTCGACGCGTCTCCCGCGGCCGGGTTGGCCGGTGATGAGGGGCCGAAATAACGCGACCGCTGGGCGGCCAGCGTGACGTAAAGGTCAGCGAGTGCACAGATGTTGTCCTTGGCGACGGCATAGCCATAGCCGAAACC
>CBIMJO010001606.1:0-2643 GCA_966244135.1 uncultured Actinocrispum sp.
CCGCGCAGGGCGCGGAGACCCGGAGCCGGCTCGAGTTCTGGCGCTATCCGGACTGGATGGCCCAGTTCAGGTTCGCCACGCCGGTGTGGGCGTTGGTCGTCGTTCTCGGTGTGCTGTGCGGTGAGGCGGCCTTCCGGCAGTTCACCCCGCGCGGGCGGGCCGTGCTGGCGGCCGGCGTGGCCCTGGCGATGGTGCCGGCGTGGAGCCAGTTCAAGGGATCTTCGGACAGTTTTCGTGCCGCGCCCACGGTGCCCGTGTGCGCTGTCGCGGAGCGGCCGTCCCGAGTGGACAATGTGTACGCGGACATTCTGGGGGTTCAGCAGGGGTCGCTGCTCACTGCTGATGTGGGTGCTACCGCGCTGACCAGCCGGCTGCGGATCATCGATCTGGCCGGCCTGTCGGATTCCACGATGGCCGATTTCTGGGCCGGTCAACGGTGGGACGACCTCACGGACTATGTGTTCGACACGGTGAAACCCACCTTCATCGAGCAGCATTCGCCATGGAGCGACTGGGTCCGGGTGAGCACCGATCCCAGGCTCTCCCGCGACTATGTGGTGATCCGGCGCGACTCCGGGCCGCCGGAGACGGTCGACTGGGTACGCAAGGACGCGGTCCCGTCCGAGGCCAAACTTGAGCGACTTCGTGCTTATGGCACGGGCGAGGGGGCCAGCGCGGTGGCGAGGGCCTTCGCGGCACCGCGCCGTTCGTGTGGCGCCGTCCTGCGCCCCGGGCAGCGGCCGAGCTGACTCACGGCCACCACTGACGAGCCGCCCCGGGGCTGGGACGGTCAACGTGTGTCCTTTTCGGACAAACCACGGCGTGTTGTTGTGGCCCAAGCCGATTCACTTGGTCTTTCCGGTCACCGCTTGCCGGGAATGCCGGACCGGCTCACCGGTGCCGTGTCGAGGATCGCCCAGACATCATCGGGCAGCTGGCCCAGCACGGTGTCGAGCTGGCCGGGGGAGAACAGCTCCCGCATCGCGGCGGTGATCGTCGCGGCGGCGGCCCGCACCTCGTCCGCCGGGATACCGGCGTCCTGCTGGAACCGGATCAGGTACTCCTCGGCGTGCATCCGGCTGGGCACCCGGCTGGGCCGCCAGCCGTCGTAGAACACACCACGCAGCAGCTCCGGCAGCTGGGCGGCCAGATGGGCGGCGCTGTTCACCGTCACCCGGTCGCGCAGCAGGTGCATCCAGGTCCGCACCATCCGGTAGGTCAGGTGCAGGTCGTCGGTGTCCAGCCGGTCAGCGACAACGCGCAGCCACTGGTACGCCGTGCGCTCCGCGTGCTCGAACAACCCTTCGTGGCCCATGGTCCGCCTCCTCGCTCGCGCAATCAGCATCGAACGGCCCAGCAGGCCCTCCTAGAGTCCAACGGCCCGCTGTGACGCCCCGCCGGGCAGGCCGCCGACGGCGCCAGGCTGCGCGATGCGGATGGGTTCCTGCTGGCGGAACGTGCTTCTGCCGCAATGATCAGCTGTCCGGGGCGGGCGCCGTAGAGGCGAATGGCCCCGTGGGGTGGGTCGCACGCCACTACACGGTGACCGTGCCTTGAGTGATCGTCAGTAGTGATCGAGGAGTCGTGCGCTGTGGAGGAACGCGATGAGCATCGAGTCCGGAGAACATGGGCCTGTGGTCGTGGGAATCGACGGTTCGATGAACGCGCTGACGGCCGTTCGGTGGGCGGCCGCCGAGGCGGCGAACCGACGGGCACCGCTGCGAATCGTGCACGTGTGTTTGCCGGCTCTCGGGCAGGCACCGCCGAACGTGCCGCCGCCAATGGCCGACATGCTCGTCGCGGCCGGCAACCACTGGCTGACGGAGGCCGCCACTGAGGCGCGGCGGATCTGGGACGACGTGACCACCGCTCTGGTCCGGGACGACGAGATCCGTGCCCTGCTCAACGAGTCCCGTTCGGCGCGGCTGATGGTCCTCGGCGCCCGCGGCTATGGCGGATTCGCCGAACTGCTGCTGGGATCGGTCGCGCTCACCGTGTCGGCGCGCGGTGGCTGCCCGATGGTGGTCGTGCGGGGCGAGGACGAAGACCGCACCGGCAGGCCGATCGTGGTGGGTGTCGACGGCTCGCGCAATGGTGACGCCGCGGTGGTGTTCGCCTTCGAGGAGGCACAGCGGCGGTCCGTCCCGCTGGTCGCCGTGCACACGTGGACCGATACCCCGGCCGCCACCGCGTTCGCGATGGCGCCGTTCGCCGTGGACTGGTCCGACCTGCACCACCAGGAACAGCTGATGCTGGAAGAGCATCTCGACGGCTGGCAGGACAAGTACCCGGACGTCCTGGTGCGTCGTGTGGTCTCCCGTGACCGTCCCGCGCACAGCCTGCTCCAGCAGGCCCGCGCCGCTCAGCTGGTGGTCGTCGGTACCCGCGGCCACGGGAACGTCGCGGGGCTGGTGCTCGGCTCCACCAGCAGGGCGTTGCTCAACCACGCACCCTGCCCGGTGGCCGTCGTCCGCGCGAACTGAACGAAGGAACGACTGTGGGACAGGCGAACCGGTGGGCCACCGGTGCCGTGCGGCTGGCCCGCCGGTTCGACCCGATGGGGGCGGTGGGCGCTGCGGGCCTTTACCTCGCGTCGCTCACACCGTCATTGCTGCCGCGTCCATGGTTACTGCAGGGCTTGCT
>CBIMJO010001607.1:0-2637 GCA_966244135.1 uncultured Actinocrispum sp.
CGGTTGGCCGCGCGGATGATCGCGGCCATCCGGTCGACCAGGCCCGGGTTGATCCCGCCCGCGGGCTCGTCGAGCAGCACCATTCTGGGCTCCAGCATCAGCACCTGCGCCAGCTCGACCAGTTTCTGTTGCCCATACGACAAAGCACCTGCCTGCTGGGACTCGAACCGGCCCAGCCCGACGAAGGACAACAGGTCCCGAGCCCGGTCGGCCTCATGCCCGGCGACCGCGTCCGAGGCGAGCACACCCGGCGCGAACCGTTCGAGCGGCGCGACGACGTTCTCCAGCACGGTCATGCTCTTGAACAACCGCGTCACCTGGAACGTCCGCCCCAGCCCGAGATGCGCCCGGTGCCACGGCTGCATGCCGTCGATCCTGGTGCCGCCGAAGGAGATCGACCCGGTGTGCGGGCCGCCGGTACCGGTGATCAGGTTGAACAACGTCGTCTTGCCGGACCCGTTCGGCCCGATCAACGCCGTGATGGTTCCCTGCGGCACAACGAGATCGACACCGTTGACCGCCTTCAGGCCACCGAAAGCCTTGTGCACATCCCGAAGTTCCAGCAGCGGACCTTCGGCCGGCGGCGCCGAACGGGTGCGCACCTCGATCTCCCGCTCCGCCATCGCACCCACGTGGTCGGTGTACTCGATCGGCGTACGCCGGGTGAGAAGCCGTTGCAGCGCGGGCAGAATCCCCTGCGGCAGGAACAGGACGACGACCACCAGGGCCAGTCCGAACATCAGCAACCGGCTCTGCGACTCACTGCCGAGGTTCGTCGCGGCCTCACTGGCGAACGACACGATGAACGCGCCCACGACCGGACCCCACAGAGTCCCCCGCCCGCCAACGAGAGCCCCGAGCACGACGGTCACACTCGTGAGGATGTTGAACGCGCCCAACGGGTTCAGGAACGTGAGGAAGTACGCGTACACCGCGCCCGCCGCGCCGACGAAGAACGCGCTGGCCGCGTAGGCGAGGTTCTTGTACAGCGCGGTCGGGATGCCGATCGCCGCCGCCTTGCCTTCGTCCTCCCGGATCGCCACCAGCCCGGTGCCGAACTTGGTCCGCCGGATCCACGCGCTGAAGCCGAACGTGAGCACCATCAGGACCAGGAACGCGTAGTAGAACGGGATGTTCTGGATCTCGGCGTCCCAGAACGGCAGCTCCAACGTGATCCCGTCGGACCCGTTGGTCAGGCCGGGCAGGTTGACCGCCAGCATCTGGAACACCAGCAGCAACGCGATCGTGATGATCACGAACGCGGGACCCTTGGCCCGCAACACAACGCTGCCGACCAGCATCGCCACGACAACCGCGACCACACCGGAGACGGGCGTCAGCACCAACGGGTTGACGCCCCACTTCGAGGACAGGATCCCGGCCGTGTACGCGCCGATCCCGAGGAAGACGCTGTGCCCCAACGAGACGTACCCGGCGAACCCGGAGATGATGTTCCAGCTGATGGACTGGATCGCGGCCAGGAACGCCAACAGCAACACCGTCTGCTCATAGGTCGCGTCCGGCATCACCAACGGGAACCCGACGAGTCCTAAGAGGACGACAAGAGCCGCACCAAGCCTCAAACGACTGTTCATACAGCGGCATCCTCACGAAGCTTGGTGCCGAACAGCCCATGCGGCCGAACCAGCAGAACCAACAGGATCACGGCGTAGAACACCAGCGTCGACCACCGAGGCGAGCCATAGGTCGCGGTCACCGTCTCGGCCAGACCGAGGACAAGCGCACCGACCCAGGCGCCGCGCAGCGAGCCCATCCCGCCGAGCACGATGATGCCGAGCAGCCGGGCGATCCAGTCGTAGTGCGAGGCCGGGAAGAACGGGTAGAGCACGGAGAGTATCGACCCGCCCGCACCCGCTGTAGCCGTACCCAATGCAAACGATAGCGTTGCTACGGATGACGCGCCGATGCCGACCAGCGCCGCGCCGGACGGGTTCTGTGCGCAGGCCCGGATCGCCCGCCCGGTCCAGGTCCGGTTCAGCACCAGGTAGAGCAGGCCGAGCACGACGAGCGCGGCCAGGCAGCCGAACACCTGGGCCTTGGGCAGGGCCACCCCGCCGAGCCGGAACGACTCGGCGAAGTAGGACGGCGTGGCCGAGCGGAAGTAGTTGCCGGAGGTGATGTTCAGCAGGCCCTCGATGGTCAGCGCCAGCCCGAAGGTGAGCAGCATCGACATGGCCGGCGCGGACGAGCGCACCCGGACGATCACCAGCCGGTAGAGCACCCAGCCCAGCGCGAACATCGCCGGCGTGGTGGCCACCGCGAGCAGGATCGGGTCGATCCCGGTGAGCTGCCAGGTCTTCCAGGTCACCATGGCCACCAGCACCAGCAGCGCGCCCTGGGCCACGTTGACGATGCCCATGATCCCGAAGACCAGGGTCAGGCCGGACGCCATCAGCGCGTAGACGCCGCCGATCAGCAGCCCGAGTGCGATCGTCTGCAGGAGCTGGGTCATTGCCAGGCCGGCTTCGGGAAGACGACCTTGTCCGTGGTCGCGGCCTCCTTCGGCGAGACGACCTCGACCTTCCCGTTCTGCCACTGGGCGAGCATGAAGGTCGTCTGCGGCTCACCGTTGGCGGCCCACTTGAGCGGGCCGAGGATGGTGTCAACCTGGTTGCC
>CBIMJO010001608.1:0-2634 GCA_966244135.1 uncultured Actinocrispum sp.
ATCGTGGACCAGGTTGCGCAGGCTGTCTGCGCGTTTGTTTCCCTTGCGGTCCGCGATGATCAGCGCGCGGCCGTCGAGGATCCGGGCGACGGCCGGCGAGTCCCCGCGCGGGCTGGTGTCGCTGCCACCTTGGTCGTCCCAGGTGGACAGTGCCAGGAACGGCGCAGCGGCGAGGAAGTCCGCGACGCCGGGTCCGCGCAACGGACCTTCGCCGTGCACCTCGGGCGCAGGCTCGGCGGGCGTGGGCGGTTGCCACAGGCGCGAGCGGATGACGGCCTGTGCGCAGTGTACGTACGCCTCTTTGACGTCGACGAACGTCTCGGCGCCCTTCCGCTTGGCCACCGAACCGTTGACACGCAACGTCTCCCCCACACCCGGCAGGAGGAAGACGAACGACACCGGGCCGTGCGCCTCGCTGTCGGGCAGGGTGAACGAGATCCGTGTGGGCGAATGGACGCGGACGAACCCTGGTGTGCCGCCGATGAACGTCGTGTGGCTGATGCCGTCGGCGTCGCGGTAGCCGAACGCCGCGAGCGGGCAGTGCGCCAGGACGGTCCGGCAGCCCTCGTCGAGGGCGGCGATCTGCTTCAGCATGATCATCGACGGCGGACGCCCCAGGGTGGCCTCGATGTGCTCGACCGTCGCGATACGGGACTCGTTTTCCCAGCTCATAGTACTATTGTGAGCATTAGCTCAGGTCTTGGCTACTCGCTTTTGCCGCCGTTGAGGAGGACCACGATGCCGCCCGCCGACCGTCGCTTAGAGCCACGTCGCAAGCCCCGCCAGGTGCGCGCCGAGCTCACCCGCGAGCGCATCCTCACCGCCGCTGCTCACGTTTTCGCCGAGCACGGCTACGCCGCGGGCACCACCAACCGCATCGCCGAGCGGGCCCGCATCTCGATCGGCTCGCTGTACCAGTACTTCCCGAACAAGGACGCCATCCTCGCGGAACTGCTGATCCAGCACATCGACCGAGGCACCTGGACCGGCGCCGACGAGCTCGACCTCTCCCCCGGCACCCTGGAGGCGACCGTCCGGGCGATCATCCGCGACGCCATCGACAACCACAGCGACGACCCCCGCCTGCTCCGCGTGATGGTCGAGGAAGCCCCTGTCTCCCAAGAACTTCTCGACGCCGTCCACCGCCACGGCGAACTCCGCACCGCCCAGGTCCGCGACATCATCACCCGCCACCCCGACACCCACCTGGGCGACCCCGACGTCGCCGCCGACCTCATCCTGTTCACCGTCGAGATGAACACCCACAAGTTCATGGCCGCACCGGGATCCATCCCGGTCGAGACGTTCGAGAACGAACTGGTCGCCATGATCACCCGCTACCTCCGCGGCGACCAGTAGCGGTGGCAAGTTCGCTGGATGGTTGCGAAGCGGAGAGTGTCCCCGGTATTGTCCCGACTTAACCGGGGAGTATCTCCGTTTCGATCTGGGGAGAACGATGAAGCTGGGCAGGACTGGGGTTTGGACGATGGACTTCGACGGTCATCCGGCCGGTGTGGTCCGGGACGCAGTCGCCGAACTGGACGGGCTCGGGTTTGGAGCGTTGTGGCTGGGTGAGGCGTTCGGGCGGGAGGTGTTCGCCCAGGCGGGGCTGGCGCTGGCGGCGAGCCGGCGGATGGTGGTGGCCACCGGGGTGGCGAACATCTTCCTGCGGCATCCGCTGGCGACAGTCAACGCACAGAACGCCCTGGCCGAGGCGTATGACGGGCGGTTCCTGCTCGGGCTGGGCGGGCACCGCACCACCGACCAGACCGGGATGCGCGGGATTCCCTTCCACGGCAATGCCTTGGCGGTGATGACCGAGTATCTGGACACAATGGACTCGATCGCCTACCAGGGCCCGCCGCCGGCCGAACCGCCGAGGAGGGTGCTGGGCGCGTTGGGGCCTAAGATGATCGGGTTGTCCGGCGAACGCTCGTGGGGTGCGCACACCTACCTGGTGTCCCCGGACCACACCGCGAAGGCGCGGGACATCCTTGGCCCGGATGCCGTTCTGGCCGTCGAGCAGTCCGTCATCCTCGACCTGGACCTGACGAAAGCCAAGGAGCAGGCCAAGACCACTGTCGGCTTGTACGCCACCTACGCCCGGCATCAGCAGAACAACATGCGCCGCATGGGTTTCTCGCCCGACGATCACGACGGTCTTGCCGATGCCCTGGTCGCGTACGGGGACCTGGACCGGATCTCCGCCCGCGTGAAGGACCACTTCGACGCGGGCGCCGACCATGTCTGTATTCAGGTGCTCACCGAGGACAAGAGCAGCCTGCCGATCAAGCAGTGGCGGGAACTGGCCACGATCATGGCGTAGCCGCGCCGGTCTGGATCACCGGCTGGCTGCCGCGGTCGCCGCACAGCACGACGAGGAGGTTGCTGACCAGGGCGGCTTTGGTCGGCTCGTCGAGTTCGACGAGCCCGAGTTCGGAGACCTTGCCCAGGGCCAGCTGCACCATGCCCACAGCGCCTTCGACGATGCGGAAGCGCGCGGCGACCACCGCGTTGGCCTGCTGGCGTTGCAGCATCGACTGGGCGATCTCCGGCGCGAACGCGAGGTGCGTCAGCCGGGACTCGACCACCCGGACACCCGCGGCCTGGACCCGCTGGGCGCTGAACTGCCAG
>CBIMJO010001609.1:0-2630 GCA_966244135.1 uncultured Actinocrispum sp.
CCCGAGTCTTGACCAGGCATCCATGGCCAGGATCGGATCGTTCGGAACTCATTAGGTCTTGACAATTGCTCCAGACATCCGCGACAGGCCAGGACATCTCTACCTCGCACTCGGCCGCCGCGCACAAGCACGGACAACCTGGATCCAGGCATTGGCCGCATACCAAGCACAACTGCGCACTGCAGACGCCATCCGAGTCCAACACCAACTGGCCCTCCTCGACGCGCATCCACGAGCCGAACAGGACACCAAAACCATAACCTCGGCTCCGACGATGCACGCGCCTCGCGACACAAACAGTCACTGAGCCGAAGTCTCAGCGACTCGATCCAGGCTTTGTTAGGGCGGTGTTCGACGGATTCCCGAAGGGCTGCCGTCTGGAGCGTCTCGGACACGCTCTCCGTCGCGACCTGGTGCACCGCGGCCACTCCCGCGTCACCAGGTCCGCGTTGTCAGTGGCGACACGATCCATGCCAGGCGACCCTGCACTGAAAGGCACGGCGTAGTCCTGCATGACCTCCGACTCGCCCTTGGGAACTCGGCGATGGCCTGCCGGGCGATGTCCCGGATCTGATCCTCGCAGGCCGGGCCGTGCCGAGCTGCAGATCTCCGGGTGCTCGCAGACCGCACGGATATCCTCGTATCGGTGACCAGATAGCAGCCTCCGTGTGCAGCACCGGACACTGCGTGCGAGCCACGGCCACCAGGTTGTCCTGCTGGTCATCGGCGTCCGGCCCGGCTCCCCTGACTCGCCATCCCGGCAAATCCGGCGGAATTGCCGTTACGCACCCACGGACTCGACGATGCCGGTCTCTTGGCCCTTGCGGAGGATTGCTTCGCGGTCGCGCCAGTGAGACCAGAAGGCGCCTGTGTAGCCGAGGCTGGTGAGGCTGGTCAGGAAGGGGTTGTCGGCGTAGTTGTTGTCGAACTCGCTGGAGCCGGACAAGGTGGGCAGCATGACGCGGTGGTAGTCGGCGGGGTCGATGAGCTTCCAGAGCAGGTCGATCGACTGGCTCCAGCGTCCGGCCGGGTCGGTGACCGTTCCGGTGGCCTCGATCAGGTCCGGGGAGAAATAGCAGACGAGCCGGAAATCGCCGTGTTCGTCGAACATGAACTGTCGTTCGTACTCCACCGGGCCCGCGCATTGGGCCAGCGGTTTCAGCACGATCGGCTCGGTGGCCGTGTTGGACTGCAGTCCCGGCAGCGTGCGAACACCGTCGCACTGCTCGGCCACCGAGATACCCAGTGGGGTGTACGGGAAAACCCTTAGCCCCAACGTGAATCCGGTGACGGTGGCGTCCAGCGCCATGAAGGCGTCGACACATTCGCGGACTGTTTCGCGGGTCTCGCCAGGCATTCCGAACAGCGCCTCGACCATGGTGAGCATGCCGTTCTCGTGACAGCGGCGAACCAGTTTCTCGATGTCGGCGAAGGTGTAGTAGCCGGTGCCTTTCCCGGTGACCTTCCACGTTCGCAGCAGGTCCGTGCGAACGTGATCCGCCCCGACGTTCACGCCACGGCACCCCGCGGTGGCGAGCAGGTCCGCGAACTCATCGTCGAACGGCGCCGGCTGGCAGTAGACCCACAACCGGAGCTCGTTGAGCGGGTTCCCGGCGTCGGACCGCTTCCGGCGGATGATCTCACGCAGCAGGTTCTTCGCGTGGACGATGGACAGGTTGAACTCGCTGTCCGTGCTGTGCTGGTCAAGAATTCCCTGAGCGCACAAGGATTGCATCTCGTCCACAACGGCGGGGATGTCGCGGCGGCCGAACCGCCGCCCCTTCGCGTCCGGCTCCACGCAGTGCGCGCAGGCGTAGGTGCAGCCGTTCTTCGTGAGGATGCCGCCGAGCCCGCCGCGCTGATAGTACCGCAGATTGTCCACTTTGAACGGATCGCCGGATCGCCGGACGTAGGTTCCGGCCCGGTCCATCTGCCACACGCGGTTCTCGTTGCCCCCAGCGGCCGGCACCGGCCTGGTGCGGCTGTGCGACAGGGTGAGCGCCAGCGGCGGCACCCTGGTGACTCCGTCGCCGGTGTTGCGGATCAGACCTGCGACCGTCCCCGGGTCGCGGCCGGTGGCCAGCGCGTCGGCCAGGTCACAGATGATGTGTTCGCCAGGGCCCTTGACGCCGAAGTCGATGCCGAAGTAGTCGACGAGGGCGAACGGCATCGTCGAGAAGCCGACGCCCCCGCCGACGATCGGCGCGTCGGTCAGCCGCATGATCTCGGTGATGATTTCCTTGTGCTCACCGATGAATGGGCGCTGTTCGAATGCGTACACTGTGTCGGTGTTGCGAATGGTGACGCCGACGAGCATCGGCCGGCGCTCGGTGAAATACTCGGCGAGACAGGATTTCCAGTCCTCCCTGCGGAAGGTCAAGTCGAGCACCTCAACCTGGAAGTCGGCTTGCTCCAACGCTGTGGTGAGCACGTCGAGCGCGTAGGGCGCGATCGGCGGGTGCACCTTGTTGGGGTTGACCAGTACCACTAAACCGCTGCTCATTGGGCTTTCTTCCCCTTGGGTCGAACGCAGGCTAATGTCCACTGCGGACCCGCGTGGAGGTACGCAGCGTTCGGAGTACCAGTTCTTGCTACTTGAGGATGCCGAGCGCGAGACCTGGTATTAGCCC